>DBWD01000139.1 GCA_002308555.1 bacterium UBP3_UBA1247 | reverse complement strand
CCCTGGGTGATGGCCGCCAGGTCGGTGATGATGTCGCCGAAGAGGTTCGTGGTCACGACAACGTCGAACATCTCGGGGCTGGCCACCTGGTAAAGGGTGGTGGCGTCCACATGGTAGTATTCGCGCTTGATGTCGGGATACTCCTCGCCTATCTCGGCGAAGGCCCTGTTCCACATGTCGAAGACGTAGGTCAGCACGTTGGACTTGCCCACCAAAGCGAGTTTGCTCTTGTCCGCTTTGCCCCGGGCCGCCTTGCCGTATTTGCGGGCGTACTCGAAGGCGTAGCGCAAGCAGCGGTCCACCTGCTTCCTGGAATAAGCCATGACCTGGGTGGCGACTTCGTCGGGAGTGCCCACCATCATGGCGCCGCCCATGCCGGTGTAGACGTCGCCGGAGTTCTCGCGGACCACGGTGTAGTCGATGTCATCCGGGCCCTTGCCCTTCAGGGGCGTCTCAACGCCCGGGAAGAGCCGGACCGGCCTCAAGTTGATGTATTGGTCCAGTTCGAACCTGAGCTTCAGCAGGATGCCTTTCTCCAGGATGCCCGGCTTGATGTCCGGGTGTCCGATGGCGCCCAGGTAAATGGCGTCGAAGGTCTTCAGCTCCTCGATGGCGCCCTCGGGCAGAGTCTCCCCCGTCCGCATGTAGCGTTCGCCGCCGAAATCGAAATGCTTGAACTCGATGTCGCAGCCGCAGCTGGGCAAAACGGCCTTGATGACCTTGAGCCCTTCGCCTATGACTTCCGGTCCCGTCCCGTCGCCGGGAATGACCNNATGACCGCTACTCTTTTCACTTTACTCATTTTTATCCCTTATTTTTTGTTTAATATTTTATTATAGCATAAGCGAATAAAATGCCATACGCACCCGCCCGCGCCCGCGGGAGGGCGAAAAAAATCCCCGGGAAGTTCCCGGGGATGTCGCGGCAAAAGTTTGGCCGACCGGCGCGGCCGGAGGTCATTCGTTTTCCGGAGCGTACTCGAAGTGCTGGTAGTCTTTTTTGGTCTTCCAGTCGCCGCCCCAGGTGAAGCCGTTGGTGACGAAAAGATTGTAGATGAAATCCCCTTTCTTGATCCTTCTCGGGTCGTTTATCTCCCTTTCAACGTACGCTTGCCCGTTCTTGGGCTCGACCTTCGAGATATTGCCGTCCTTCTTATAGTGAACGCAGGGATTGTAAAGGGGGTTGATGTCGATGGCAAGACCTTTGGCATGCACGGAGAGGTTGGTCGAGCCGGCGATCTTCCGATAGCAGAAGGCGGAGGTGTTGTTGTCGCTCATGCTGGCCTCGTCGTCGGCGCCGTATTCGTCGATCAGTTTGATCTTCTCGATCTGGTATTTCGCCTCGTAGAGCCGGTGGAAGATGCGGACCAGCTTTTTCGCGATAGCCTTGTTGACCACCAGCTCGCCGGTGTGTGTCTTGCCGTCGAAGCCGTAATGGCTGAATCTCATGTACGCCAGTTCCTTCGCGTCCACCGGGCCGTCCTTGGGAAAGGACTTGCCTTCCATTCTTTTTAAAACGTTCTCCGGAACGGGCGAGGAAAAGTGGCACTCGAAATTGTTGGTGGGAAACTTCTCGTTAAGCTTCTTCATTTCGCTTTTCGCCAACCTTTCCTGGTGTCCGTTCAGCCTGTTGCTGTGCTTTTCCTTTCCGCAGGAGAAGAGCGGAGTCAGCGCGATCATCGCCGCCAAGATGAGATAGTGTCCTTTTTTCATAGTTTTTTCAGGGTCAGGCCGGCGCCCCGGTGCCATTTTTTGATTCTGGTTATTATAAGGGAGAGAACGAAGGCCGCCGTCAGGCCGAGAAGGGCCGTGAGAGCCTCGAAAACCTCGTTTTCGGGAAAAAGAAGGTATCCCATGCCAGCGCCGAGAAGCAGGCCCGCCAGGGGCAGCAGGAGCAGCAGCAGGATGGCTCCGGCCTGATAGCCGGGCTTCTTGACAAGCTCCACCCGGTCGCCGGGCGCTATGTCTTCGCCCGGGGGAACGTCGGCCTGGAGCTCCATCATGCCGTCCTCCTTGGAAACGGAGCACTGGCCGCAGAATTCGCAGGCTTTGGTGCGGGTGAGCCTCACCAGGGCGCGGCCGCCCGCCACGGCCGTGACCGTGCCGGTCTCCGGCTGGAAAAGCTTGTCGTTCTCAAGGATCACGTCAGGCATCGTCCCCTTCCAGTTCGAGGGCTTTTTTGTAAAGTTCCTTTCTGTTGAGCCCGGTTATGAGTGCCACCGCCTGGGCGGACTGGGAAAGCGAAAGATCGGCTTTCTTTTTGAGAAGCAGAACTTTTCTCACCGCTTCCTCCGGGGAAAGCCCCTCCTCCCTTTCCTTTTCCGCCTGGCCTCCCTCTATGACCAGAACGCACTCCCCTTTCACTTCTCCCCTCTCCTCCAGTTTGGAAAGGAGCTCCCCGCAGGCGCCCCGCAGGCATTCCTCGTGGATCTTGGTCATTTCCCTGAGGAGGGCGATCCTTCTTTCCTTTACATAAGGTTTGAGGTCTTTTATGAGTTTGACGACTCGCAAGGGACTTTCATAGACCACAACAGTATCTTCGCTTTTGGCGATCTTCGCGAAGGCGCGTTCCCTTTCCTTGCCCTCTCTGGGAAGGAAGCCCAGGAAGGCGTAGGTCTCGGTCGGCAGTCCGGAAAGGACGAGGGCGAGATCAACGGCGCAGGCGCCGGGCAGACAGGTGTAGGGAATGTTCCTGTCGCGCAAGGTCCGCGTAAGATAGCTTCCGGCGTCGGATACGCAGGGATAGCCCGCGTCGGAGACCAGGGCGATGTTCTGCCCCCCGTTCAGTTTTTCTATCAGCTGCTCCGTCGCTTCGCGCTCGTTGTGCTGATGGAAGGCGAAAAGCGGTTTGGAGATGCCGAAATGACTTAGGAGCTGGATCGTGTGGCGGGTGTCCTCCGCGGCTATGGCGTCGACTTCCCTGAAGATCCTCAGCGCCCTGGGGGTCAGGTCTTCCAGATTTCCCAAAGGAGTCGCGACGATATACAGCATCAGAAATCTCCTATGGCCCTAACGCGGCCGCCGCTCATGACGTGAAGTTTCTTGCCCTTTATCTTGGTCCTCATAAGCTTCTCAGCCCTGAGGGAGAGCGCGCTCCTGTCCTCGTCCGGGAATTCTTGCTCGAAGGTGTGGGTCTTCCCGTCCAGGGGGAAGCTGAAGACCGCCAGCTCCTTTTTGCCCTGGTAGAGAGCGTAAGTCTGGCTGAAGGGTTCCAGGGGCTTCCGCAGGGGCATCTCGAAATCGAGCCTGACGAGCCGGCTGCCAGCGGAGGGCTGCCAGCTTATTCCCCTGCCCATGACCGCCACCAGGCCGTTCTCCGTGATCTCGTAGCGCAGAAGGCCCTGGACCTGGCGGGAAAAATCATCCGTGAATTCGTAATCGCAGGCGAAAGCCACGCCCAAGTCGCGCATTTCACCCTCGGGATGCCAGACGCGGCTGACGGCGAAGCACAGCATGGCTTTCCTGGGCAGCCAGGGGAAGATGTTAAGCTTTATCTCCTGCCATTCCGGCTTGTCCAGCACGATGGTGTCCAGCATTTCCCCGGCGTACCAGAAAGTGACCGCCACGAAATCCTCGGAGGAAACGTCCTCCCGGACCGCCGCCAGCCTGAGTTTCAGGACGCTCCGGCCCTCGGGCACTTCCAGAAGCAGTCCGCCCCGGGGCGCGCTCCAGCGGTAAGGGAAGGCGTTCCCCTGCCAGGTCTCCTTCATGTAAAGGCCGAAGTCGTCGGGCAGGAAGAAGCGGGCCCGGCGCTCGTCGCCGCCCAGCCTGCCGAAGACCGCGAAGGCGTAGATGACGTTGAAGACGCAAAGGAAAAAGGCCGCAGTCAGAAGGAAGCGCAGCCTCAGGGGCGCGCTTTCACCGCCGCCTTTGCCCGCCAGGAAAAAGGCCAGCAGCAGGGCGACCAGGGCGGAGATCTCCGGGGCGTTCAGATGGGTCCCGAAAAGGGAGATGACAAGGAAAGCCAGGAAACTGGCGCCCAGCACCGTCCGGGTGCCCGGGGGATCCTTGAGAGCCGTTCCGATCCCGGCCTTCCTAAAGAGCAGGAAAAGCAGACAGAGCCAGACCAGCGTCCCCAATATTCCCAGCTCCACGCCCCAGGTCAGGTACTGGTTCCAGGGATTGTCGCTGGGAGTCTCCTCCCCCGCCTCGCGGTTGTAGTTGACCACTTCCAGGGGGAAGGCGCCCAGGCCCACGCCCTCCAGGGGGTATTCCTTCCAAATGCGCCAGGCCTGTTTCCACTGGGCTTCGCGCCTGTCGAAGAAGGAGATGCCCTTTTCGCTTTTCTGGCGCTTAAGCTGCCTGGCGATCCTGGCCACCACCGGATTGCGGGAATCGGCGTTCAGCCTGACGCCCGGCAGCGTCGCCGCCAAAACGCAGACCGCGGCCAGGGCGCCCAGACCCAGCAGGAGATGCTTTTTCCCCAGGACGCCTTTGGCGGCGAGCCTCAGGGCGAAGAAGAGCGCCAGGAAAAGGGCGCACAGGAAAAGGAAGAGGATGGACGAGCGGGAGCCGGAATACATCATCACCGCCAGGGAGACCAGGGCCAGTGGGATGAAAAAGAGCCTGTCCCGCCATCTTCCCGTCCAGGCGAAATAGACCGTCAGCGGGAGGGCCAGGGCCAGGAAAAGGCCCAGGGCGTTGGGGTCCGACATGCCGCCGGAAACGCGGTTCTCGTCAAGCC
The DNA here is from genome assembly GCA_002308555.1 of bacterium UBP3_UBA1247. The sequence goes on along the minus strand of DBWD01000139.1, from coordinate 1,894 downwards.
AGCTCTGGTCGCCCAGGAAGGCGAAGGAACTGTTGACGAAATGCTGGTAGAGGCCCAGGGCCAGGACGGGCAGAAGTCCGAGCAGCACGGTCTTCCAAAGTTTCGAAACGAAAGCCTCCCTGTCCTGCTCCTCGATCTCCCTCAGGATGGACGAGACGGTCCAGAAAAGCGCCGGCAGGACCAGGAAAAGGAAGCCCTGCAGCACCGTGACCTTCAGCGCGTGGGAGGCCAAGTCGCCCGCGGTGTTCACGACCCGGTCGTAAAAGAAAGGCGTGGCGTAACCCTTGATGAAATTGCCGTAGCGGGCGGCGGTCCAAAAGGAGGAGGAAAGCCCCAGCAGTATGAGGAGCAGAAGCGGCAGCTTCAGGTCCGCGTCCGTCAGGGAATTCTTCCTTGTCACCAATCTGTTGGCCCAGTAACCCAAAGAGAAAGCCAAAGACAGGAATATGACGGGCTGGTGGGCGCCGATCTCCAGGAAGCGGGAGAAGATCCCGCTCATGGGCAGAAGGAAGCAAAGCGGAAAAAGGGCCCTGCGGGGATTGTAGTAGGCGAAAAGGAAAACCACCGCCAGGACCGCCAGGTAGACGAAGCAATAGTTGGCGTCCTTGGGCGCCAGATAAAGGGCCGCCGGCCACAGTCCGCAGAAAGCGGCCAGAAAGAGCAGCAACGCACCTAAGCGACGAAGTTTCGCGACCATCTCAGATCCCGCGGGCTATGAAGAAGAATGTCTTGAAGATAATGACCATGTCCAGCAGCAGGGAGCGCTCCTGGAGATAGTAAATGTCGTAGTCCAGATTCTCGTGGATGGGCAAATTCCTTTCCGCGCTGATCTGCCAGAGGCCCGTGATGCCGGGCTTCACTTCCAGCCTGAGGCGCTGCCATTTGTCGTAGGTGGCCACGATGAAAGTCATCTCCGGCCTGGGCCCCACGAAGGACATCTCCCCTTTCAGGACGTTCAGTATCTGGGGCAGCTCGTCCAGGCTGGTGAGCCTCAGGAAATGGCCCACCCGCGTGATCCTGGGATCCCTGACGCTCTTGGGCTTCAGCTCCGATCCGCCCGCCTCCGCGTACATGGAACGGAACTTGTACATGATGAATTTTTTGCCTTTCAATCCCACGCGCTCCTGGGAGAAAAAGACCGGTCCCCTGCTGTCCAGCTTGATGGCCAGCGCCACCAGAAGCATGACCGGCGCGGCGGGCGCCAGCAGGAGCAGGGCCAGGGTGAGGTCGAAGGCCCTCTTTATGAAATTGTAATACCAGGAGACCCGGAAGTCGTGGATGATGCTCAGGACGAAAATGCCGGCTATCTCGTAGCTCCGTATGACCTGGGGAATGGTGTACAGCCTGGGGGTGAAATAAAAGTTCACTTTCATGGAGTAGCAGAGGTCCATGACGCCGAAGATCTTCTCCGCCGGGGCCTCGCTCATGCAGAAAAACACGGAGGTGATGTCCTGCTCCTTGACGAGCCTCTCCAGGTCGTCCACCGTGCCCTCGACCTTGAGCGTGAAGGCGCCCCTCTCCACCTCGATCTCAGTGCCCTTGGGAATGTAGTCGTCCAGGAAGCAGACCGGCAGATAATGGTGGGCCGTGTGGCGCAGGAGGCGGCGGGAGACCAGCTTCCCGTTGTTGCCCGCGCCCAGCACGATGCATTTCCTGACGAAGAAGCCCTTCTTGTGCAGCTTGCTGATGAACCAGTTGAGGAAGGCGCGGAAACAGACCGCCATGAAGAAGGCGTAGGCGAAGGAGTAGCAGAATATCCGGCGGGAAAAAAGCTTGTCCGTGAAATATTTTTCCACGTTCTGCAGATAGATGTAATAGACGAAATAGAAGGCGCAGGTCAGAACGGCGGCGAAGAAATAGGAGGAGATGATGTGCTGGTATTCCTTGACGTTCA
>DBWD01000004.1 GCA_002308555.1 bacterium UBP3_UBA1247 | reverse complement strand
AGTATTACAACAGGATCTACGCCGCCTCCAACGACGAGAACAGCGTTCAGGACTGGAAGAACGGGAACGTTCCCAACGGTTCCCGCTGCATCAAGAAGGACAACGAGCTTGGCGGCTTCACGATAGAAGTAAAGATCCCTTGCAACCTGAAGTCCATAAGGGGCTACACCTGCTGGCCCGGCGAGGAGCCCACCAACTTCTTCAAGTGCGTTTCGGGCGGACAGCTCGGGCTGCTCGTCAGCTATGAGGGCATAGGGCTTGGAAAAGTCGACGTGGACGACTATCATCCCGAGCCCTGGGCCTCCTCCTTCGAGAGGATGGACTGGCACGTCTTCGACCTGGTGGAGGCCGACACCTCCTTCGCCCTGCTTTCCGCCAAGCCCCAGAACCAGGAACTGAAGCTCGGCGAGCCCGAGCCCATCGACCTCGCCTTCGTGAACTACGGTCCCGCCGGCGCGGCGGACGTCACCATCGAGTCGGCGGGCCCGGTCTACTACTCCGCCGCGGAAACGCTGACCCTGGAAGGCCAGGGAGCGACCACCGCCGCCACTATCTGTCTTCCCGTTCCCGAAAACGAGGAAGCCGCCGGCCTGACCGAATTCAACGTCATAACATCCATGAACGGCACGTCCGTGACCAACAGCTATTCCTGGCTCGTCGTGCCCGAGCCGTTCTGCGGCCTGGCCCTCGCTCTCGCCCTGGCCGCCCTGGCCCGCGGCAAAAAGTAAGCGCCATTCGGCCGCTCAGCGAAAATACTCCCGCGCGGCCGGCCTTTTTTCCGGCCGCGCGGGGCGCGCTTTACCCGCTAAAATTCCGCGGCTTTTCCGCCCGTTCCCGGCGCTTTCCGGCCCGTTACCTTATTCCGGGTTCTTTATGCTAAAATAAAAAATACTTATGACAAATCCTAATTCCTCACTGATCCGCAACATTCCCCAGCGCGACGACGCCGTCGACCTGACGCTGCGCCCCCAGCGCTTCGCCGACTTCACCGGCCAGGCCCGCCTCAAGGAGCAGCTCTTCATCGCCGTGGAAGCCGCCAAACGGCGCCAGGAAGCGGTGGACCACATCCTTTTGTACGGCCCTCCCGGGCTGGGCAAGACGACGCTGGCCAACATCATCGCCAAGGAAAGGGGCGTGAACATCAAGACCACCTCCGGGCCCATCATCGAGAAGCCCGGCGATCTGGCCGGGTTGCTGACCAACCTGGAGGACGGCGATATTCTTTTCATCGACGAGATCCACCGCCTGGATTCCTCGGTGGAAGAGTATCTCTATTCCGCCATGGAGGATTTCTTCATCGACATCATGATCGACCAGGGTCCCCAGGCCCGCTCGGTGAGGCTGGACCTCAAGCGTTTCACGCTCATCGGCGCCACCACCAGGATGGGCAACCTTACGGCGCCACTGAGGGAACGCTTCGGGATCTCGCTCAGGCTTGAGTTTTACTCCATAGCGGAACTTTGCGAGATCGTCAGGCGCTCCGCCAGGATCCTGCAGACCGGGATAGAGGAGGAGGCCCTGGCGGAGATCGCCGGCAGGTCGAGGGGAACGCCCAGGATTGCCAACTTTTTAGTCCGACGCGTGAGGGACTACGCTCAGGTCAAGGGAGACGGAACGATCACTCTGAAGCTGGCCCAAGAGGCCTTGAACATGCTCAGGATCGATTCGCTTGGCCTGGACGAAATGGACCACGCTTACCTGCGCTCGCTGATAGAGAAATTCGCGGGGCGCCCCACCGGCGTCAACAACATCGCCGTGACCATAAGCGAGGAAGTCTCCACCATCGAGGAAGTCATAGAGCCCTACCTCATCCAGCAGGGCTTCGTCATGCGGACCAACAAGGGCCGCGTGCCCCTGAAGAAAGCCTACGACCACCTCGGACTGAGCTACGACGGTCCAATCACGGACGAACTTTTCAATTTCAACAACAACAACGATTAAACAAATGGAAACTTTTGAAGGCAAACTGGTGCTCGGGCTCCCCAAGGGCAGCCTGGAGGCCGCCACCTGTGAGATATTCCGCAAAGCCGGCTACACCATCAACATCAGCGGCCGCTCCTATTATCCCACCATAAACGACGACGACATCAAGCCTATTCTCATCCGCTCCCAGGAAATGTCAAGGTACGTGGAAGCGGGCCACCTGGACTGCGGCATCTGCGGCCGCGACTGGATCGTCGAGAACCAGAGCGACGTAATTGAGATCTGCGAGATGATGTACAGCAAGGCCACCTCCAACCCTGTCAGGTGGGTGCTTTGCGTGCACAACGACAGCCCCTACGAGAAGCCCGAGGATCTGGAAGGCAAGCTGATCGCCACCGAGGCGGTCAACATGACGAAGAAATATTTCGCCGAGAAAGGCGTCAACGTCAAGATCGAGTTTTCCTGGGGCGCCACGGAAGTGAAGTGCCCCAATCTGGTGGACGCCATCGTGGAGCTCACCGAGACCGGCTCCTCTCTGAGGGCCAACAATCTCCGCGTCATCGACACCCTGACCACCTCCACCACGCGCTTCATCGCCAACAAGAAGGCCATGGAGGATCCCTTCAAGCGGCAGAAAATCGAGAATCTGGCGCTGCTCCTGCAGGGCGCCCTGCGGGCCAGGGACAAAGTCGGCCTTAAGCTCAACGCTCCCCTTTCCAAGTTGGAGGAGATCTCCTCCATCCTGCCCTGCATGAGGGAGCCCACCATCTCCCCTCTTAAGGACAAGGAATGGGTGGCCGTGGAAGTGGTGCTGGACGAAGTGACCTCCAGGGACCTCATCCCGAAACTGAAGGCCTTCGGCGCCCAGGACATCATCGAATATCCCCTTTCCAAAGTGATCCCCTGACAAATATGGCGCTGACCAACTTTGATCTGAATTACCTGGCGGACGAGATGAAGGACGCGGCTTTCGTAAGCTGGTCCGTCGAGGAAGGCCAGGAAGTGAAGGAAGGCGACGACCTCTGCGAGATCGTCACCGACAAGGCTTCCCTTACCCTCTCCGTCCCCGCGGACGGCAAGATCGTGAAACTTTTCTCCCGCAAGGATGACAAACTGCAGGGCGGGACCGTCCTGCTCTCCATGGATGTGAAATGATCGTTTTTCCGGACGAATACGAAAACGGGCAGCCCATCAAGCGCCTGCCTCTCTCCGAAGGCCTGATCGCGGTCATCCTCGCCCACAACGACGAGAAGACCATCCAGTCCGTGATCAAAAAGGCCGCCCGCAAGTGCGAGCGCTGCATCGTGGTGGACGACGGCTCCCTTGACAGGACAGTGGAGATCGCCCAGCAGTCCCGGGCGGAAGTCATCACCCACGTGAGCTCCCGCGGCATGATCGCGGCCTTCAACACCGCCGTGGCCTATCTGCGGCAGTGCAAATACAAGTACGCCATCTTTCTCTCGGCCAGCGGCCAGCACGAACCCGGCGACATGCACCGCTTCGTCAGGAT
>DBWD01000037.1 GCA_002308555.1 bacterium UBP3_UBA1247 | reverse complement strand
GCGCCGGCGGGCAGGATCATGATGCCTATTGGGTCCCAGCCGGGAACGACGGTAAACCCGAACCATTTGTTGGCGCCCAGAACTTCCCTGATGGTGGCGATGATGGAGATGGCGATAAGGAAGCCAAGCCCCATGCCGAGGCCGTCCAGGGCCGCGCGCAGGGGATTATTCTTGGCGGCGAAAGCCTCCGCCCGGCCAAGGATGATGCAGTTCACCACGATCAGCTTGATGAACAATCCGATGGCTTTGCTCAGTTCCGGAGCGAAGCCCGCGATGAGCATGTCGACCACCGTCACCAAAAAGGCGATGACGATGATGTAGCAGGGGATCCTTATTTTGGAAGGGACGAACCCCTTGATCAAAGAAATGATGATGTTGGAGAAAGTCAGGACCGCGATGACGGAAAGCCCCATGCCCACGGCGTTCTTCATGCTGCCGCTGGTGGCGAGAGTCGGGCACAGGCCCAGAGAGAGAACGAGGACAGGGTTCTTTTCCCAAATGCCTTTTAAAAATTCCTTGAAAAGACTCATAATTTTCCCTCCGCTTTAGCTTTCAGGAAGAGTTCGATGGGCTCTTTGACCGCTTTCGTGACAGCCGTACTTGTGATGGTCGCGCCGGAAAGGGCGGTGATGTGTTTGGGATCCTTCGCCTTCACAACGACGAGATCCTCCGGCGTCTTGCCGGAGAACTGGGCCTGGAACCAGGGAATGTTGCTTTCCTCCTTCTCGGGCTCGGGGGAGAAGAGGCTGACGAAGGCGCAGAGCAGCGACTGATTACTTGGCAGCGCGTCCACTTCCGCGCCGAGGCCCGGAGTCTCGGCCTGTTCCAGCACTCTGATGGCCACGACTTTGCCGTCGGGCTCGATGCCGGTCAGGACCTTGATCTGGGACTGATATCCGCCCACCTGATACAAAAGCTCGTAGCCGATGACCTTTTGGCTTTCGTCGAAGACTTCGTAATAAGAGACGGCTTTGCCTTCCGTTTCAAAAGTCTTGAGTTCGCCGAAGGAGGAGGCGCCGGGGAAGGCCAGCTTCTGACCCTCTTCCAGCCTTTTGTTCTGGGCGGCTTTGATAGGCTCTTTGGTGATCCTGTCCACGAGAGACAAGCCGACGCCGGCCACGCCGGCGATGATGAGAAGGACCAAGCCGTAATGCAGTATGGTTTTCATTTTTTGCCCGTCCCGAATACTCTGTTAGCAAAAAGACCGTCGATCAAAGGCACCGCGGCGTTCATTATCAAAATGGAGTAGGAAACGCCCTCCGGATAGCCGCCCCAGCGTCTTATTATGAAAGTTAAAAGCCCGCAGCCCATGCCGAAGATCAGCTGCCCTTTGTGGGTAAGGGGCGAGGTGACCATGTCGGTGGCCATGAACCAGGCGCCCAGCATGGCGCCGCCCGAGAGGATCGCGAAAAGCGGGTCGCCCTTGAAGAGGAACGTCACGACCGCCAGTGTCAGAAGGAAGCTTACGGGGATGTGCCAGGTGATTATTCCTCTTATGAGCAAAAAGAGGCCGCCCAGAAGCAGCAGGGCCGCGGAGATCTCGCCCACGCAGCCTATGGCCCCTCTGCCGTAGCCGAAGAGAAGGTCAAGGTACATGCTGCCCTTCGATCCGAAAGCCTGCATGAGAGCCTCCTGGCCGCCTTCTTTCAGGAGTCCCAGAGGCGTCGCCTGACTGACGGCGTCCACGCTGCCGCCGAACTGGGCGCCCAGGGTCCAGGTGGTCATGTGCTTCGGGAAAGAGGCGAGCAGGAAAGCGCGCCCGATCAAAGCCGGGTTGAAGATATTGCAGCCCAGTCCTCCAAAGCACTGCTTGACTATTACGATCGCAAGCGCCGTGCCAAGCATCGGCATCCACAGGGGAATGGTCGGCGGAACGTTGAAGGAAACGAGCAGACCGGTCAGGGCCGCGCTGCCGTCCCAGCAGGAATTGATAGGCTGCTTCCTAACTTTGAGGCAGACAGCTTCGCAGACCATGGCGAAGAGAACGCAGACGATCGTCAGCTTGACCGCCATGAGTCCGAAGATAACGTAGCTCCAGATCAAAGCCGGCAGCAGAGCTAGAAAGACCGTCCACATGACTTTCGTGACGGAGTCTCCCGACCTGATGTGCGGCGAGGAGGAAAGTTTGAGAAGTTTGTTTTCCATATTTTTAAACTGTTGTGATTGCAAATGGTGGAGCGAAAAGAGAGACTATCTGCTTGCCGGATAGGGAAGCGTATTCCTCAGCGAAAGGAAAGTTCTCTTTTTGTATTTCTCTTAAGGGCGCCAGAACGAAAAGCCTTTCCTTCATCCTGGGGTGCGGTATGGTCAGCTCTTCGGAACTGGATTCGACATCACCGAAGGAAAGGATGTCGATGTCTATTGGCCGCGGCTCGTTCAGGACGAGCTTTTCCTTTCTGCCGAGCGCTTTCTCGATCTCTTTTGTAAAACTAAGAAGTTCCATGGGCTCCATAGCGCACTCAAAGGAGCAGACCGCGTTCAGGAAAGCGGAGCTTCCGGCGGGGCAGTCCACGGGCGCGGTCTCCCAAACGGAGGAGCAGGAGACGAAAGAGATCTTTTCGCGCAGTTTCTCTACCGCGCTTTTCAGATTCTCCAACCTGTCGCCCAAATTGGAGCCGAGACTNNACTGAGAAAGACTAGACTCATTTGTAAATGTTGAGCTTTTTGATCCTTTCCACCGCTTCCGCCAGACGCTCCTTGGGAGCCGTCAGCGTCATTCTGATATAGCCTTCGCCGGAGGGGCCGAAGCCGTTGCCGGGGGTGGCCACCACCGCCGCTTCCTTAAGGAGCTTCATGGTGGTCTCCTTGCTGGTCATGCCCTTGGGAACCGGCGCCCAGACGTAGAAGGCCGCCTGNNGGCTTGACGCCGCAGCCCAGGGACTGCAAACCCTGAACCAGCGTGTCCCTTCTCTCCTGGTAAGTCCTGAGCAGTTCCTCGCGCCAGGATTGATCGCCCGTCAGGGCTTCCACAGCGGCGTCCTGAACGGCGCCGAAGATGCCGGAGTCGAGGTTCCCTTTGATGCGGGAGAGCCCGGCCACAAGGGAGGGATTGCCGACCGCGAAGGCCACGCGCCAGCCGGTCATGTTGTAAGTCTTGGAAAGGGAGTAGTACTCCACGCAGTATTCCTTGGCGCCCTCCACTTCCAGGAAGGAGTGGGGCTTGATGCCGTCGTAGTAGACGTCGGCGTAGGCCGCGTCGTGGGCGATAATGACATTGTATTTCTTCGCGAAGCCCAGGGCCTTCTTGTAGAAGCTCAGGGGCGCGGTGACGGCGATGGGGTTGTT
>DBWD01000039.1:307-8695 GCA_002308555.1 bacterium UBP3_UBA1247 | reverse complement strand
CAGGCTTCGCATTCCTCGGGGAAGATAGGGGCGGATCCCAGGGCGAGGGAATATCCCTGGCAGAAGTAAAGGAGTTTTTGCAGGGCCAAGGGGGTTATTTCGCTAAGGTTGTTGAAAAGGCGGGCGATAGTTGAGCGGAGCTTGTCGGAAAAGGAGAATATCTTTTCCAGTTCGCAGGCGGTATGATAGGCTTTCCTATAGGCGGCGTTGGTGAGTTTGCTTTTGTTCTTCTCAAGCTGCTTCTTCATAAAGCTGGGAGAGTTGAGTGCTGATCTGATTACTAATGTATGTTTTTTTGAGGGATAGCAGCCTATCAGATATCTGGAAATGGTAACTTCTCCGAAGCCGAGAGCTAAAGAGAGAGGAGCCTGGCCAATGTTGTAGAGTTCCATCAATGTTCTAATCTCATCATTTTGAACAAGACCTTCAGCTTCCCTGTATTGTTTGCCAATTTCTTTAGCTTTCAAGTCTAATATTCCGGGAATTCCCATTTCTGAACCGCATGTCTGACATATGGCTGAAGAAATAAGAAATTTGTATATTTTTTTCCCAACTTTATGTCGATAAGGAGTTTTGACGATCTTATATTCTCTTTCCTTACGACATTCATAACAGAAATCTTTATTCATTTTTACACCTCTTAAAATAGTATTTTAAATTGTATTTTTGCTCGTGAAATGAAATTATTATTACTGAACTGAATTTCATATTGTTTATTTTAATGTACAGAGGGACCGAAACTAGTTTTTTACCAATTATCTTCTCTAAACTCACAGTTTTTCCAAACACGTATAGTAATTCGTGCTCGTATCCCTTGTGTTTGTTTCGGATGATATTGGAAAAATTCTCATGATTTAGGGTTAGAATTATTTCTTTGGCTTTGCGCTCATCAATTGCATAGTTAGCGAAGAGTTTAACATTGTCTGGTCTTTTCTTGTTAATGGCAAAACGGTATGCACCATTTTGAATTTTTTGTCTAACCTCCGTTAGATAATCCTCAATGTGAGTTTTATCAACGCTTGTTAGTTTACAGCTATTATGATAGTATTTTTTGTTTTTCATATCATATTATAATGATGGTTTTTTGTCAATATGCTATCTTTGCGATAGCGGTACGCATTCATATGTAAACGGTCTTTTATATATAACGGCAAAAATTGGGATTTTGTTGCGCGGCTTTGGAGGATAGAAAAAAACAAATGTCAGCTTTTGGCTGACATTTGTTTTTTGGGGATGGGAATGGTTTTTGTTTTTTGCTTTTGCTTTGGGCGCTAGCCGCGGAGGGACTTGAGGAGTTCCTGGTTGGTGGGGTACTTCTCGATGAGTTCCTTGAGGGTGGCGGCGGCGTCCTTGACGCTTTCGTCGGCCAGGATGCGCCTGAGGGTGACGAGCTTCGCGTATTCCTTGGGGGGATAGAGGAGCTCTTCCCGGCGGGTGCCGCTTTGGAAGACGTTGATGGCGGGGAAAATGCGGGAGTCGGCCAGGACGCGGTCGAGGATGATCTCGCAGTTGCCGGTGCCTTTGAATTCCTGGAAGATGAGCTCGTCCATGCGGGAGCCGGTGTCCACCAGGGCGGTGGCGATGATGGTGAGGGAGCCGCCGTTTTCTATTTTGCGGGCCATGCCGAAGAAGCGGCGGGGGATCTCCATGGCGCCGGGGGCCAGGCCGCCGGACATGAGCTTGTTGCTGTAGACGTTGTTAAGGTTGAAGGCGCGGCCGACTCTGGTGATGCTGTCCATGAGGACGACCACGTCCTTGCTGCATTCCAGCTCGATCTTGACGGAGTCCATGACGGCGCGGACTAGTTCCACGTGCTCCCTGGGGGACTGGTCGTTGTTGGAGGCCAGGATCTCGACTTCCGGGAGGGCCCGGCGGAAATGGGTGACTTCCTCTGGGCGCTCGTCCACCAGAAGGACGATGACGCGGCTCTCGGGGGAGGCGAGCTTGATGGCGCCGGCCAGTTTTTCCAGCATGGTGGTCTTGCCGGCCTTGGGAGGTGAGACGATGAGGGCGCGGGTGCCTTTGCCGATGGGGGCGATAAGGTCCACGATGCGCATGCTCTCGTCGCCGGACTTGCCAAGGTCGAAGCGTTCCACGGGGGCGACGGCGGGGAGTTCCTTAAGCTGGGGACGGAAACGGAAGATCTCCGGGATGAGGCCGTTGACGGCGTCGATCTCGATGACCCATTTCTTGCCGTTGATCTCGGCCATCCGGCCTTCTATGTAGGCGCCCTGGATGAGGCCGTAGCGCCTGACCAGTTCCTGGCGGATGTAGATCTCGCTTTCCTCGGGCTTGAAGTCTCTTTCGGGCTTCCTCAATACGGCGCCTTTGTCGTTGCGGCGGTAGACGCCGCAGACGGGAAGGAGTTCGCTGGGTTCTTCCTCGCCGAGGATGGGGTCTCTATAGTTGGCCGAGCGGTTGTATCTGTTGTATTTGCTGTAATACCTACCGTTCGACCGTCCCTTGCTAAAACGGTTTTTATGAAATTTGTTGTTGTAGTATGCCATACAAAATAGTTATTAATGTGCGCGCCCTTTTAATTTTTCAATTTATTAACCGATTAACAAATTAATAAATATCGACGGGCGTCTGATGGAAGGAAACGTGGCCGGAGGCCGTATTGGCGGAGCGCTTTTAATAAATTGTCTTGGAGGCGCTCCTCAGTATTCGCAAGCCATATTAGCATAAGGTTGGATAATAGTCAAGAAAAAGACCGCCTCTTGACGAAGAGGCGGTCTTTTTCAATTTTGGCGGATCTTTGAATTATATTTGTCTTGATTTGTCTTGTGCTTCGGCAATTTTTTTGCTTTCTTACCAGAGGTAATAGTTGCCGGTGGCGATGACGTAGAGGCCCAGGAGGAGGTTGGAGACGCCGTGGGCGAAGATGCAGAGGGGAAGGCTCTTCTTATAGTAGTAAAGGAAGAAGATGAGGCCGCCCCAGATGAGGGCCACGAACCACCAGGGGTGTGAAAGGATGAAGAAGCCGATGGCGATGAGGAAGCTTTTCTTGGTGTAGTAGCCGATGGGGACTTCCTTGTACTGCTCGGCCACGCAGAAGCGGGTGAGGGCGGAACGGCTGAAGAGTTCCTCGAAGAGGGGGACCATCAGGGTGGCGCCGGCGATCCTGACGAAGGTCAGGAAGTTGGCCAGGAGGGCGGTGTCGGCGCTGAGGGAGAAGAAGTCCTTGAGCTTGGACGCGCCGTCCATGAGGACTTCCTTGGAGTAGGCGGCTTCGGGATATTCCGTGGGGAACATGATGAGGGCGCCGGAGGCTTTGTGGAAGGCGTCCTCGGCGAACTGGAAGCCGTAGGTAAGGGAGAGGTAGATGTTCTCGTTGCCCAGGATGGGGATCCTGGCGAACATTATTTTCCAGGCGTAGTGGTAGGGCAGTATCCAGAGGACGATGCCGACGACGCCGATCAGGAAGGCCAGGAGCCAGTCCTGGAACTTGAGGCCTTTCAGGGTGAACTCGGGGTAGCAGCCTTTCAGCCAGTAGATCCCGATGACCAGGAGGGTCAGGAGGAAGGCGAAGATGTAGGCCTGGTAGGGGTTGATTATTTTGCCCAGGACCGCGGTGCAGACGCCGTAGACCACGTAAGGAACGATGTGGGGCTGGGCGTAGGCCAGGAGCTTGCCTATGGGCATGATCTCCCTTTCTTTCGGGGGAGTATAGGATTCGAGGTCGCGATTCAGGAAAGAGAACATAGGGGAAGGGGAATATTAATATTTGTTAAAAAAGCCGCTGACTGAACGGGTCAGAAAGCGGCTGATATAAAGTGGCGGAGAGAGAGGGATTCGAACCCTCGATACGGTTAAACACCGTATGACGGCTTAGCAAGCCGTTGCTATCGTCCACTCAGCCATCTCTCCACGAGGTAAGAGAAAGTGTATCAAAAGAGGGTCTCATTTGCAAGGGAGGGAGAAGCTTTCCGGCTCCGCCCGGGAGGAGCGCGAAGCATTTATGATAAAATTATATGGATAAGATTATGGCAAAGAAGAAAACTAGGAAAGAGTTCATCGTCTATCTGATCTGCGGGGTGCTGACCACTTTGGTCAACCTCGCGGTCTATCACATCTTTTTCCGCCTGGGGGCGGGGGTGGCCGTTTCCGGCGTGATCTCCGTTATCTGCGCCAAGATCTTCGCCTATGTTTCCAACAAGCTCTGGGTCTTCGAGTCCCACTGCGAGACCAAGACGGAACTGGGTTTCGAGGTGGGGCGCTTCGCCATCGTGAGGGGCTTGTCCGGCGTGGTGGACGTGGTCCTGACCTGGGTCCTGGCCAAGGTCATTCCCGAGGATTTTCAGCTGGCCTTCACTTTGGGCGGCTGCAGCTTTGCCTTCGTCGTTCTTAAGCCGGGCATCGCGGCCAAATACATTACCCAGCCCATCGTCATAATCCTCAACTACGTCCTGGGGAAGAAGTACGTCTTCAAGGGCGGCAAGGAAGAGGCTGAGGAATCTTCGGCCGCGGCCGTTGCTGGCGAGGACTCAGAAGCCGTGTCGGCCGCGGCCGGGAGCGAGTACGCGGACAACGAGGCCAGGCCTTTCCACGCGCTGCTGATGCTTTTCCAGGACTACGTCCAGGAGACCTTCGGGTCCTTGTACCGTTTCCTTTTCTCCTCCCCCGAGGAGGAAATGGAGGAAAAGGAGAACGTGAGGATGTCGGACAGGGTCTTCGCGGTCCTGGCTTACCTGAGGCTTCTGGATTTTTCGGACTGGCTGAGGGCGCGCTTCTCGAGGAACGAGGGGGACGCTTATTACGGCGGCGGCGAAGATCCCTATACGGCAGCGCTGCCGGAGGCGGGGGAAAGGAAAAGCGGCTTCAGGCAGGGCGGTCATGTCATCAGGAGCGGCAGCGTTTCCTGGCTGAACGCCGGTGTGAAAGTCGCGGGCTTTTTGATCGTGCTGCTGGCGGTCTTCCTGCTCTGGAGGATCTCCAAGGGCGCGTACCAGCATTTCACCATGGACCAGGGCCACATTTTCCGCCAGGCCCATATGTTCGAGAATCTGGGCGACGTTTTCTCCAACGCCGCGGCGGACCGCGGCGGCGCGCTTTTCAGCGCGCTGCAGATTATCTACGCCAGGGTCTGCGCGAAGCTGAACTACGCCTTGCTGGTGACGCCCTCCCAGTACTGCCAGATGTCCCTGGCGGCGGCGGCCTGCTGCCTGATGGCGCTGGCCTTCGTCCAGACGCTTCTGGGGATCTCCACCGCCTCGGTGGTCATAACGGCCTCGCTTGTCTTCTTCCTGGCCGGGAAAAATATCCTGCAGCTGGACGGCGGTCTGTTTATTTTGCAGCTGACGCTGCTGCTGCTTATCCTGACTTCCTACGGCGCGACTCTGAAGAGCTACCAGAGCGGCTACAAATATTTTCTTTTCCGCTGCCTGCTGATCTCGCTGCTGGCGGGGCTGCCGGGGACCATGCCGGCCTTCGCGGTGGCCTGCCTCATACTGATAGTCCTGACCCAGACCGTGGGCGTTATCTGGAACGCCAAGAAGCAGGGCTTCGGGGCCTTCCTGGGGCTTATTGTCTCCAGGCTGCTGCCGCTGGCGCTGCCCGTAGCGTCGCTGTGGTTTTTCTGCGGCGGGATCTATCCTTTTAACTTCGAGGTGAACGGGAACTTCTGGATCGCCTCCGCGCCAAATCCCTATTTCGTTTCCCCCTGGCTCAACCACACGGAGGGCCTGTGCCTGACAGCGGTGTTTTTGGGCGCCCTGCTGATGTGGCTCACGGATCTGAAGCGGCTGGGACTGTACGGGATCTTGAGCAGCGTGCTTTTCTATTTCTACCTGAGGCTGGTGAAGCTTGACCCGGGCACCGCGGGCTACGCCTCCACGGTCTTTCTGGCCGCCGTCATAGGCGAGGCGGGGATCCTTCTGGGCCTGCTGGCGACGCTGTGCTCCAGGCTCTTCTGCCGCTTCATCAAGGCGCCCAGGCTCAGGTCCGTCGCGGCTTTGGTCATCGTGCTGCCCTTCGTCATCTTCGTGCTGGGCTTCCGGCGCTCCTCCTACAATCTTGAGAACAGCGACCTGACCGACGTCATGGAGAAGGTCTGCCAGGTGCTGGACGATTCCGAGGGCGGCTTCAAGATCGGCGACATCCTCGTGCTGCCCAAGCTGGGCCGCGGGGAAGAGAGCGGCGTGAGCTCCTCCTCGCTTTACGACGTGCTGCGCTACGAGCAGAGAAGGAAGGCCGCGCGCAGATGGGAATTTTTGGAGAACAACGACTACCGCCTGGGCCCCGACAGGTTCTCGGGCGCCAGCGGCTACGCCTGGTGGTTCGTGCCGATCATGGGCCGTCCGGACTTCGGCGCCATCGGCGACATCTGCGAGGTGGAAGCCCTGAACGAGACCACGGCGCTCCTGAAGTCCGTGAGGAAGATCCATTCGGCCCAGCAGCTGGCGGCCATGACCCTGGCCCTGGCGGACCAGCTCAAGGCCACCTGGAGCGAAGACGCGGCCCTGGACATCAGCGCCCAGCTTTTGCTCATGCCGCCGCTGGCGGCCGACGACTATCTCTCCGTGAGCGTCCTGAAGGCCTACCGCAAGTGGATCCTGAAGGGCCTCGAGGGCCTCGAGATGGAGGAACTGGAGAAGAGCCGCAACAGCGTGGGCCAGCTCATGTACGCGGCCAAATCCCACGACCGCCGGGCCGCCCAGGCCGCGTTCAAGCTGCTGTGCAACGAGACCAGGGATCCCTGGATACTCATAAACGCCTACAGGCAGTGCAAAGTGGACATGACCTTCCCGTCCCTGGGCGAGCTCAGGCAGAAGTTCTTCCTGGCGGACGAGTTCTTCCTGGCCTACCAGGAAACCTTCGACAGCATCTACCTGAACCGTCCCGCCAACGCCTCCCGCGTGAACGAGTGGAACGCTTTTAAGCGCGAGATGAACGAGAAGGCGGAAGGCGGGCGCGTGGGCAAGCTGACCGTGAGGGAAATGAACGCGCTGATAACCAACTCCCTGCCCAGGCAGGCGGTCTTCTCCGCCGGCGAGGCCGAGCAGGTGCTGAACGGCTACTTCATAAGCGGCCTGGACGGCTGGCGCTCCGAATCGGAAAAGGAGGAGAAGCTGCCCGCCACCTTCATATCCTCGCCGGACCTGAGGGTCCTGGCGCAGGGCGAGCCCGGCGGCAAGTCCGGCGTGTCGGCGAAACTTCTGCTTCCCAAGGGCGTCTTCCTGGGCTCGGCTTACGCCAGGGTCCCGGAGGGCCGGGAAGCCCCCACGGAAGTGGCCTTGAAATTCAGGGCCAGGGGAGGGGAGGAAAGCCTGGTTAAGAAATGGCAGGGCTTGTGCGGCCAGTGGACGGTCAACAGCTTCGTCATCACGAACGCCGCGGAATGCCAGGTCTCCTTCTTCCTGGGGAGCGAGAACGTCACCAGCCCCGGCGCCGTGGAGTTCACGGAAGTCTCCCTGCGCAGGATAGACCAGGAGCAGGCGGAAGCCTGGGGCAGAGATCCCTTCAACTGGAAGGAACGCCGGGAAAAGGAAGACCCCGGCCTCAGTCTGGAGGAGAAAGAGCTCCAGCTGAACCGGGAGAAAGCCTTCAAGGAAGCCAGGCAGCGCTGAAGCCTTTTTCCCGCCGGACGGCGGCCCTTCCCAGGGGCGCCGCGGGGTCCGGAAGGGGCGGGCTTGATTTTTGTCCCGGCTTCTGCTAGAATACACTCTGAAAATTAACTCTGAAACAATGCAGAGGGAAAGGCCGGATAACAGCTTCGAGCGTTAAGGCCTTCGATACAGGGAAACGAGCCCTTATCTGCTAAGGAAAGTTCCTGGCGGGGCAACGACCCACCGGAGGGGAGTCACCCCAGTTGTGATTCCATTTGGGAGACATTGTTTAAAATACCACATTTATGGAGACATAAAATGAAAGCTACTAAGATCATCATCGCTTCTTTACTCGTCATCGCTGCCATCGCTTACGCTGCCAAGACCCCGCAGGTCTTCTGTGAAGGTCTGGAAGGCTTCTCCAAGCCCGTCGTGACCCCGCAGGTCACCTTCGATGAAGAAACCGGCACCACTTTCGTCGATTTCGGCACTCAGCTGGGTGACAAGGGCCAGGTCCAGTTCACCATGGCCAACGGCAACATCGTCGTCAAGGCTGACACCGGCAAAGCCATCGCCCAGAAAGGCGGCAAGGTTTCCGGCACCATCAACGGCGTTTTCTCCGGCTTCAACGGCGTCGCTCTTAAGCTGAAAGGCATCACCGTCGGCACCGTCGTTTGCGCTGGTCTGAAGAGCGCTCAGGTCGCCAATGTCAACGGCACCGTGGAAGCTGGCGCTTTCGCGAAAGGCACCGCCCTCAAGGCCGTCGGCAAAGTCGAAGGCACCGTCGCTGGTAACTTCAAGAGCATCCAGTGCAGCCAGTTCGGCGAAGTCGAAGGCACCG
>DBWD01000039.1:0-166 GCA_002308555.1 bacterium UBP3_UBA1247 | reverse complement strand
CCCGCGCAAGCGGGTCTCTTTTTTTGTTTATTTTTTGTCGCGCCCGGGTGTGCGCGCACGCTAGGGAGCGCGCGTTTTTGCAAGGGTCGGGTCCGTGCTTTCGCGCGGGCCGCGGCGGGGGAAAGATGGGACCGGCCGCACGCGCGCGAGTAGGCTGTACGCTTGG
>DBWD01000154.1:3749-3965 GCA_002308555.1 bacterium UBP3_UBA1247 | reverse complement strand
CGGCCCGCCGAAAGCGCGTTTTCACGGGCCTTGGCGGAGCGTCATTTTAATATATATATATTTATATATAAGTCCGAGCGTAAAAAAATACCCGCGCTTGCGCGCGGGTATTTTTGCTTAAGCCTTTAAAGTAATTTAATTACTTCTTGGGGCAGTCGCAGGTCTCGCAGTCGTCCCAGATGGCGGGGAGCTTCGGCCAGCAGTCTTCTTCCCAAA
>DBWD01000154.1:0-3633 GCA_002308555.1 bacterium UBP3_UBA1247 | reverse complement strand
GGAACAGCGGCGCTGCCCATGAAAGCGGTTTCGGTCACTTCGGCGGGGCTGGCGACCATGTTGTCGATGCCACGGGCCCAAGCTTTGTTGATCTTGAACCAGATGTTCTCGGTGGTCTTTTCAGCGCAGGGCGGCGGGCAGGGCTGGCAGCAGTTCACGAAAGTGAAACCACAGCAGGGCGTGCAGGGCTTGCAAGCGGGCTTGCAGGAGCCGGGGCAGCTGACCACGTTCAGGTTAGAGGTCTGGCAGGGGGCCTTTTCGACGCACTTGTAGTTGACAGCGACCTGCTGACCACAAGAACCGTCGTTGCACTGCATTTCGACTTCAGCGAAAGCGGCGCCGGCAAAAGCAACCAGAACGGCGAGAGTAAGAACTTTCTTCATAGTTTTCCTTCCTACTTGTTTTGGATTTGGTTAGTTTTCCCATCGGCTCGGAGAGCCGGTGGCGTTAGTTAAAAAGAATTCTATTTTGCTTTATTCTATCAGATGTGCCCCTGTAAGTCAATACGGGGTCACTCGTCGACCATGTCAAGCCTCACCCGCAGGTGGAGGGTCTGGCTCCTGGTCATTTTGAGCTTCTCCCCGTACTGGGTCACCATGACGCCGTTGGGAGAGTTGTACACGCTCAGCCTGAGCCCGTCGTAGGGGTAATAGCCGTTGTCCGGGGTCTGGGCCTCGGACTGAAAATAGCCTTTCTTCCTTATGAGAAGATAGTCCCCGCTCTTCTTCTGAAGAAGCTTCTGGGGGCCTTTCAGGGGGTACCAGGACTCCAGCTGGTTGATGAGCACCACGCCCTCCTTGGCCACGATGCCCTCGTCGGAGCCCTTGACCAGGGAGTAGCCCGGGCGCTCCTTCTCCGCCTCGATGGCCACCGGGGCCCCCTTGGGGAACCTGGTCACGAGGGAGAGGCAGGACATGACGTCGTGGGAGGTGATGTTCTTGGACATGACGTCGATCATGATCTCCCCGCTGCGGGGGTTCAGGCGGTAGACGATCATGCGCCTGACGCCGTTCAGAAGATCCGGGGCCGCCAGGACCCTGATGGCGCCGTCCTCCTCCACCCGCCATTTCCATTTCTTGGGGTCGGCCACCAGGGCCTTGTAATTCCTGGTGGGGATTATCTCCTCCTCCGGCTGCAGGAAGGACTGCATGGTGCCGCCGAAAGTGTGGCCGCTGTCAGGCCCGTAGTGCACCAGCATGCCGTGGTGCTCCGGGGCGATCATGACGCAGGCGTAGGCGTTGCTGGCGCCCACCAAAGGACCGTATTCGCTGCTGGCGCGGCAGAAGACTGTCACGCCTTTCCTGGTCTCCGCCGGGAAGGCCTGGAAAGCGTCGCTCTTGCACTGCGAAATGTAGTTGGTGCGGCCGAAGATCATGGTCTCCCTGAGCCTTACGCTGCCTTCCAGGGTGGGTTCCAGGAAGTCCACCACCGCCTCGCTGTCCCCTTCCACGGATATGGTCAGGTCCTCCGTTCCCTTGAAGGTCTGCTCCACTTCCTCGAAGGAGCCTTTCCGGATGTTCGCTTCCCAGATGACCTTCTTGTTGCCGCTGATGGTGACCTTGGCCTTGGCGTCCTTGGGGGAAGTCTCGTCCATGCACACGTAGGTCTTGAAGGTGGTCTTCTCGCCGTCCAGGGCGTAGACCAAGATGGCGCTGCCCCTGACGCTCAGGCCTTTCTCGAAGACCGCGCCGCCGTTTTTAAGGGGCTTGCCGTCGTAGGTGGCGTCGCGGCTGACTTTCGGGACCGCGCCGCTCTGGCCGTAGCATTCCACTCCCACGGGTTCCGAGAGGGTCACGTGGGAGCGCTCATAGACTCTCTGGTCCACGGAGGCGCAGGCCGCCAGAAGCAGCGCGGCCGCCGATGCGAAGAAAAAGCTTTTCACTTTTTATCCTGTCTGATTTTTGTTTAGCGCTTGGGATACATGCCGCTGCAATTCTTGTAGAAGGAGCCCTTCTCCCCCACGTCCTTGAGCCACATGCATTCGCAGAATCCGTTGCCGCTGATGAAGAAATTGCTCAGGACGTAAGCCTTCCCGTCGATGATGACGCGGGTAAGGGCTTTCTTCTGGAGGTTGATGACGAAGATCCAGTCCTGCCATTCCTCCTTGATCTTGGCCTTGAGGTAGCTGGTCTTCTCGCCGCTGTTCAGCTGCATCTTGCCCTCTTCCGTGATGAAGGCGTAGAAGAGCGATTCGCCGCTGATGTCCTTGAAATCAAGGTAAGCGGTCCCGAAGCAGGGTTTCACGCGCACCCTGAACTCCAGGATCTTGGCGTCCTTCTCCTCCGGCTTCAGGGCCATGGGGGCCATGACGCCGCTGCCGCCGTGGTGGCTCCAGAGGACTCTCCCCTCCTGGGGATCGTCCACGATCTCGCCCTGGGTGTCGGAGTCCAAGGGCATCAGTCCCTGCTGGTCCTTGACGTTGCCAAGCTCGAAATCGCTGAAATCATACTTCCTGCTGTTGACTTCGGGAATGGGCGCCGTCAGGTTGACGGTGGCGTAGTTGCCGAAGGAGTCGATGGCGTCTATTTCCACCATGCCCCTGTTGTAAAGTTTGAGCGCCTCGAAGATGTTTATCTTCGCCTCCTTCGTCTCGTAGGGGGCGGGATAGTAATGGGTCTGGTCCAAAGAAAGCACGAAGAAGGGGTCGGTTATGGTGTACCACACCAGGCCGTTCTTGGCTTCGATGTTGATGGTCTCGCGGTCCTCGCTCAGGGTGATGGTCGGGCCCTCCTCGCTCACTTCGCCCTTCCTCACCTCGTTGAAGAAGGGAGAAACGTTCAGCCAGGCCGTCTCAGGCTTGTTCCAGCAGTATTCCTCCTCCTCGCTGAAGTAATAGTTCGTCGGGCAGTAGGCGTGGGGAGTTTCGAAGAAGGTGAAGATCCTGTTGATGTGGTCGCCCGCGCGGGCCATGATGCCCGGGCCCTCGATGTGCGGCAGCCCGAAGCTGTGGCCCAGCTCATGCTGGTAGGCGCCCAGGGTCGTCGAGATATGGCCCCACTGCACGTTCCTTCCGATGGAGTCGTTGTTGGGGGAAGTGATCGGCGTGTTGTTCGTGAAGGACTGCACCACGTCGGAAAGCGAGCTGGGCCAGCCGTAGAGGCCGTTGGCGCCGAACTGCCCGAGCATCGTGCCGCCCAGAGCCGTGTTGCCGGATAACTTCCCGTTCCTTATCATCTGAGTGTTGCAAAGCCCCGTGATGTGGCGGCAGCCCTTGCCTTCGTTGCCTTTGCCCACCGCGCTCAAAAATTCTTCGTAAAGCTTGTCCTCGTTGAAGTCGTCGTTCAGGCGGCGCCAGTTGTTTATTTCCGCCCTGGTGTATTTGCTGGTCACGACCTTCACGTCGATGTCGCCGTTCTTGTCAAGATAAAAGCTGAAGGTCTTTCTTTGGAAGCCGTTCCTGACCATGCTGTCCGCGGAATAGGACTGCAGAAGCTCCAGGCTCGTGCGGTACTTCTTCAGCCAGAGATCCGGATCCTGCTCCTGGGGGTCGTTCTCCAGATTGGAAAGATACTTCCTGTCGCCGGTGGAGTCCACCAGATAATAAGCCTGATAATAAAAATCTGTCTTCGGCCTTTCGTATTTCAGCTTGATCGCGCCCGTCGCTCCCGCGGCGCTGATCGTGATCTCGTTCAC
>DBWD01000072.1:623-3935 GCA_002308555.1 bacterium UBP3_UBA1247 | reverse complement strand
GGTCTCCACCAGCGCTTCCTGGATGACGCCTTCCTTGACGTTCAGGGTCAGCTTGCAGGCGCCCTGCTGGGGCGCGCACCAGCCGATGCCGTGAGTGAAACCGTTGATGTCCTTCACTTCTTTGGACTGGGTCCACAACCCTTCCTGCGGGATGGGAGCCGGCCCGTGATTCGGACCCTTTTTGACACAGCACATTTCTGTGACTTCCTGTGAGTAGATCATTTTTTTCTCCAAATAGTTATTGATTGATTAGATGTTTGTTTGAGTGCGATTTTTAAAGTCCAAGGTCCTCGTTGACGATGAGGATCCTGATGTCTGTCATTTTGGGAGGCCTGGAGAAGACCGCGGTCACGCGGCAGATGTTTTCCCCGCTCTGGCAGTCCTCGCATTTCCCGGTGGTCACGCAGGGCGTCTTGCAGCCCAGCCTTTCGGCGTTCAGGGGGGCGGCCACGTTCTTCGCCCTTTTCACGGCCTCTTCCAGGGGGCCGTCCACGATCTTGTTCCGGCCGGCCAGCATGATCACCATCTTCGGCCCGAAGATCGTGGCCGCCACGCGGTTCCCCACGCCGTCGATGTTGACGATCTCGCCGCCCGAAGTCAGGGCGTTGATGCCGGAAAGGAAAAGGTCGCAGGTCAGTTGCGCTCTTCTTATTTCCAGCTTCTCCTCGGGGGAGAGCCCTTCCGTGGAATGGTTCATGATCTTTTTGCCCAGGGCCTGGATGGCCTCGTAGACTCCCGCTTCCGTCATGGAGAGCGAACCGCCGCAGCTGATGGTCCCGACGGCCCGGGCCTCGTTAAGGATATATTCCCTGGCTTCCGCGGAGGTCGCGAAATATTTGGCCTTGAAGCCGCGGCGCTTCAGGCTTTCGACCGTCCTTTGGCAAAGCTTCGCGCCCCGCCAGTTCCTCAAGACTTCGGTGTTGCTGCTCATTGCTCGCTCCTTTTTTTCTGGATGTATTGCCAATCCTCATCCGTAAGAGTGTGCATCCCGTCCCTTTTCATTTTTTCCAAAATGGCGTCGAACCTGGGGTCGCCGGTGGTGTCAGCCGGTCCGGCCTTACCGGGCTCCGCCTCTTCGCGTTCCCTGCCCCTGTAAACTTTGGCCCGCTCCTTGAAGCGGCCGAAGGAATTCGCCCTGGGAATTTCCCCCGGCGCGTAGCCGATCAGTCTTCTCAGGCCCAGGAAATTCTTGACGTACAGGAAGCCGAAGATCAGCCCGCCCAGATGGGCCAGGTGCGCCACGTTGCCGCCGCCTATTATCGCCATCAGAAGCGTGAAGCCCGCGTAGAGGAGCACCATGGTCCTGGCCTTCATGATCACCGGGATGAATCCCAGGAAGACCATGAGCTTGGTGTCGGGATTCAAAGCCGCGAAGGCCGCCAGGACCGCGCACAGAGCCCCGGAGGCGCCCACCACCGGCACGCCGTAGGAATTGACGAAAAGCAGGTGGCAGATGCCGGCGAAGATCCCGCCCATAAGGTAAAGCTTCAAAAAAGGCCGGGAGCCGATCTGGTATTCGATGTAGCGGCCGAACATGTAAAGGGCCAGCATGTTGAACAAAAGATGGGTGAAGCCCCCGTGCAGGAACTGGTAGGTCAGGTACTGGCTGAAAAGAAAATACTTCTTGAGGTAAGGCACGTACAGGGCGAAGATCTTCTCGTATTCGGAATACTCGATCACCGGCTTGTTGCCCATGTAAAAGATCTTCGTGACGAAAAAGGGCACCTGGAAGATCTTCTCGCAGAAATACTGGACCACGAAAACGCCCACGTTCAGGATAAGCAGCCACTTCACCACCGGCGTGAGGTACGTTATGAACCCCCCGCGGCTGTTCTGGGCGCGGCCCTGTTCGCGATAATAATCCCGGTCCTGCAAACTCATTCTAGAAATCTCCCCTGAGTTCCCCGACGGAGGAAAAGCCGTTTTTCTCAAGATAATCCGGAAGCTCCAGCGCGATCTTCTCCGCGGTCCTGGGTTCGTAAAAGCTGGCGGTGCCGATCTGCACCGCGGAGGCGCCGGCGATGAAGAACTGCAGCGCGTCGTCCAGGCACTCGATGCCGCCCAGCCCCACCACGGGGATCTTCACGGCTTTCGCGGCCTGCCAAACCATCCGGACCGCCACGGGCCGGACCGCCGGGCCGGACAGCCCGCCGGTTATGTTGCCCAGAACCGGGCGGCGCCTTTTCGTGTCGATGACCAGGCCGGTCAGGGTGTTGATCAAAGACACCGCGTCCGCCCCGTTGTCCTCGGCGCACTTCGCCGTCACGGTGATGTCCGTGACGTTGGGCGTCAGTTTCACGATCAGGGGCTTGGTCTTCAGCCCTTCCCTGGCGAGTTTGACCGCCGGCCCCAGGACCCTGGGGTCGGTGCCGAAGGTTATGCCGCCCTCCTTCACGTTGGGGCAGGAGACGTTCATCTCCACCGCCGCCACGTAAGGGCAGGCCTCCGCTTTCTCAGCCATCAGCCCGTACTCTTCCGCGGAATGTCCGGAAATGTTCAATATTGCCGCCACGCCTTTTTCGTGGAGATAGCGGGCCTTTTTGTCCAGGGCTTCCTCCAGCCCGGGGTTCTGCAAGCCTATGCAGTTCAGGATCCCGGAGGGGGTCTCGACGATGCGGGAATAGGGATTGCCCTCCCTGGGCTCAAGGGTGGCGCCTTTCATGACCACCGCGCCGAGCTTGGTGATGTCGGTCAGTTCCTCCAGCTCCTCGCCGTTGCCGAAGGTGCCGGAAGCCACCCACACGGGGTTCTTGAAAGTGAACGAGCCTATTTTTACGCTAAGATCTGGCCGCATTGACGTGCTCCACTATTTTTTGCGTGACTTCTTCCCTGGTCAGGTCGCCGGTGTCCAGAGGGATCGCCTCCGGCAGCTGGATGAGCGCGCCCACCGGGCGCTCCCGGTCGCGCTTGTCCCTTTCCAGGATCGAGCGCAGGACCTCCTCTTCGGGAACGTCCTTGCCGTTCTCCCTGAATTCCAGGCAGCGACGGTGGGCCCTCACTTCCGGCGGGGCCGTGATGAAAAACTTGATGTCCGCNNAAGACCACGGAGCCGATGTCGCGCCCTTCCATGACGGCGCCGGGCTTGGCCGCCAGGCCCAGCCTGCGCTGCTCCGCCACCAGGCGCTTCCGCACCTCCACGTTGTCGGCGACGTCGGAGACCGCCTTGGCCACCGCCGGGCCCTTGCACTGGGCCGTCAGGTCCTCGCCGTTGGCAAGGACGTGCTGCCCGTCCTCTTTGTTCACTAGGTCGATCGTAAGTTCTTTGGCCAAAGAGGCCACTTTTTCTTTGTCCGCGGTATCGACTCCGGAATT
>DBWD01000072.1:249-618 GCA_002308555.1 bacterium UBP3_UBA1247 | reverse complement strand
TACATCAACCCGGTGTTGATGTAAAGCAGACCCAGCTCCCGGGCCACGTTCTTGGCCGCGGTGCTTTTCCCGGAGGAAACTGTTCCGTCGATGGCTATGATCATAAAATGAAATAGTTCTATTTGTTATTTAAATTATAGCACATCCGGGGCCCGCCTGAAAGGCGGGAATAAAACAGGCAAAAAATGCCCCGGAAGAACCTCCCCGGGGAAGAAAAAAGCGCCCCCCGGAAAGGGAGGCGCGAAAATGCTAAAGCGCGTTTTTCTAGGCTTATTACGCCGCTTGGACCGCGTCGCCGGAAGCCGTGCCGGAAGCCTTGTCGGACTTGGTCAGGATGACCGTCAGGCCGTAGAGCATGACCACCGCGAA
>DBWD01000072.1:0-172 GCA_002308555.1 bacterium UBP3_UBA1247 | reverse complement strand
AGGATGGCCATGATAAGGCCGGAGGAGCCGATCTTGGCGTCCGCGCCCACGTCCTCGAGAGCCAGGCCGTAGATGGTCGGGAACATGAGGGAGAGGGCGATGGATATGGAGAGGATCGCGCCCACGCAGAGCCAGCCGCCGCACAGGCCGTGGCAAAGCATGACGATGAGGG
>DBWD01000137.1 GCA_002308555.1 bacterium UBP3_UBA1247 | reverse complement strand
ACCTGGTTGACGGAAAGGTCGATGACCTCGTTGAGGCTGAGCTTGCCGACCTGCGGGAGATTTTCCCTGATGCGGTCGTAAACGACGATGGTGTTGTTGATGGAGTAAGCCACGATGGTCAGCAGAGCCGCGATCACGTTAAGACTCATCTGCGGGTAGGTCACGAAGCCGAAGAAGGCCAGCGTGATCAGAACGTCGTGAGTCAGGGCGACGATGGACGCGAAAGCGAAGCTGACGTTCTTGAACCTGAACCAGATGTAGATGAGGACCAGGATGAGGGCGATGATGACGGACTTGATGGTCTGGATCTTCATCTCTTTGCCCACGGCCGGGCCGATGCGCATGGACTGCTCGGTCTCGGGGGCGTTGTCGGGCATGGCCTTGGCCAGAGCCTCCGCGGCTTTCTCGGAGGTGCCGAAGGTGCAGCGGATGATGATCTGGGCCCCCACGCCTTCCTGGCGGGTGTCGGCTTTCTGGATGTAGCTGTCGCCCAGGCCTTCGCTTCTAAGCACGTTGCGGACTTCGTCGACTTTGACTTCCTTGGGGAAGTTCAAGACGATCATGTCGCCGCCGGTCAGGTCGACGTCCTGCAGAGGAGCGGTCAGAAGAGAAGTGCCGGCCGGGTTCTTGCCTTCCTTGATGGCTTTGTTCTCGCCGGTGAAGCGGATGGTGAAGATAGTCAGACCGACGACGGCGATGGCCAGCGCGACAAAGACCATGAGCTTGCCGCCCTTGACGAACCTGACCTGGCTGTTGCTGAAGGCCTGGAGCATCTTGAAGGCGGAGGGAGATTCAAACTTGAGAAGCAGCAGCTCGAAGATGCTGCGGGAGACGAAGAGGGCGGTGAAAAGGTTGGCCGCGATACCGATGATCAGCGTCACGGCGAAGCCCTTGACGGCGCCGATGCCGAAGATGTAAAGGACGATGGAGACCAGGATGGTGGTCAGGTTGGCGTCCAGAATGGTGATGAAGGCGCGGCCGAAAGCTTCCTTGACGGCGCGCTTCAGTTCCTTACCGGAAGCGAGCTCTTCTCTCAAGCGCTCGAAGATAAGGATGTTGGCGTCCACGGCCATGCCGATGGACAGGATGATGCCGGCGATGCCGGGCAGGGTCAGGGTGGCGTGGAAGAGCGCCAGAACGCTCATGGTGATGAGAACGTTGAAGCACAGCGCGATGATGGCCACGACGCCGGGCAGCAGGTAGTAGCCCAGCATGAAGACCACCACGAAGGCCAAGCCGATGACGAAGGCCGCGATGCTCTTCTTAATGGAGTCGGAACCAAGGGAGGCGCCCACGGTCTGGCTGTATTCCTCGGTCAGGCGGGCGGGCAGGGAGCCGCTGCGCAGAACGAGAGCCAGGTCGCTGCACTCTTCCTGAGTGAAGGAGCCGGTGATGATGGGGTCGCCGTCGATGTGGGTCAGAAGCAGCGGGGAGGAGTAGACCAGGTCGTCCAGGCAGATGGCCAGCTGGGTGACTTTGTTCTCGCTGACGTATTTGCGCTCCGCGACC
Source organism: bacterium UBP3_UBA1247 (assembly GCA_002308555.1). Next base: position 2,584 of record DBWD01000137.1, on the reverse strand, counting down.
TGGGAGACCTTGCTGAGGCTGTTCTTGCCGGCGGAGTTGAGCTTCAGGGCCACGATGCGGTTGACCCTGGCGTCGATCTGGACGTTGGCGTCCTTGACGCAGCTGCCGTCGATGGCCACGGCGTTCTCGACCAGGGTAAGCTCTCTGGTCTTCTCGCCGTCCTGGCGGCGGTCGGCGTCTTCCTTGCCCAGCATCAGGGTGCAGTTGCGGGGAATGCGGCGCTGGATCTCGGGATCCTCAAGCAGTTTCTTGAAGTATTCGTAATCCGTGGTCCTGATGCGGTAGGTGGTGTAGGGGACGCCGCGGTCGGTGGTGCCGGAGGAGGGGAAGATCTTCTCGTCGATCTTCTCGGCCTTCTTGGCGCGGATGATGCTCTTGATGCAGGATTCGGTGCGCTTGGCGTCGGCCACCACGTGGAAGCTGAGCTGGGCGGTCTTCTTAAGAAGCTCGCGGACTCTGTTGGGGTCCTTTTCGCCGGGGAGCTGCAGGATGATGCGGGCCGGTTCCTCGACCTGGATCTGGGGTTCCGTCAGACCGAGCTCGTTGACGCGGTTCTCGACCACGTGGCGGGCCTGGTCAAGGGCGCGGCGGCGCAGGCTGTCCTGCTCGCCCTGGCGCATGGTGGCGGTGAAGCTGGTGCCGGAGGCGGAGGGGAGGTTCAGGACGGAGGTGAAGTCTTCCTGGCCCTGCAGACGGTCCAAGCCCTGCTTGGCTTCTTCCGCGGTGGCGAAGGTGAAGGTGATCTCGCCGACTTTGTCCTTGGGAACGGTGATCTCGCTGTATTTGATCTTGTTTTCCTCGAAGTATTCCACGGCGCGCTGGCGCAGGTTTTCAAGCTGGCTCTGCACGGCGTCGTCCAATTCGACTTTCAGGAAGACGGAGATGCCGCCCTGGAGGTCGAGGCCGAGGTTCAAGACTTTGGAACGGTCGCCCTGCCACCATTTCTTGATGCTGTAGGCCATTCTCTGGCCGAAGGGGGCATCCGCGGGGGGCTGGTTGAGTTTCCACTGTCCGATGGCCTCGTCGGCGTTCTTGGACATGGGGTCGCCGTTAAGGGCGACGCGCTGGGCGTTGTCGTAGGCGGCCCAGCGGATGGAGGGATGGATGAACGCGATGCAGGCCACGAGGACGATCGCGATGATGATGAATCTGGTTGAGAGTTTCATAAAGTTAAGGATTATTTTGGGGTTATGTGTATTGTATTTATATTTCAAAAGTGGTTTTCCAAATCAGGGGGCGGCGTATTCTCTCCCGCGGAAATGAAAAGCGGGAATCGGATAAATCAAGAGTCTTCTCTTGACAGGCGCCGCTGAAAATNNAGTCGTCGTGGTCCGCGCTGTCGTCGGCGGATCCCGCGTATTGGGCGCGCCGCGCTATGTTGGTGACGCAGCTTTCGCCCTGGCGCTCTCTGTTGCGCTCTTTAATTTTTCTGGCGCTGCCGTTGGGGTCTTTGTCTCCCAGGCCTTTTTCCCTGCGCTCGACGTTTCCGGAGCGGCGGGGGGAGCTGGCGGTGTGGACGCCGCCGGTGGGACNNCCCTGCCATTCAAGATTGCTGAACCCGTTGCTGGAGGCCGCGGAGGCGTCCAGCGCGCCGCCTTCCCTGCCTTCCTTGCGGAGGCTCTTTTTGCTTTCGCCTTTTTCAAGGGGCTTTCTTTCGCCCTGTTCCGCGAAAGCGCCGGCGTTTTCAAGTTCCGTCTGGAGGGCTTCCCGCTGGCGTTCTCTTTCCTTGCCCTTGCGGCCGACGCGGTGGACGGCCGACGGCTTTCCGGTCTCCTGCTTCCTGGGTTTGTAAATGACCGCTTCCCCGTCTTCGCCGCGGGAGATCTTGATCTTCTCAACCACGGGGACCTGGCGCGTTTCTTTTTCTCCCTCGGGAGTCACGATCACGACGTTGGTCTCGCCGTTCATGATAACGTATTCCGGCCTGCGGAAGCGCGGAACGTCCGTCGGCCCGCTGGTCGGGCGGCGGATGTTATAGCGGTTGACCACAGAGACCGCGTGGTTGCCGTGGTTCATTTTCTTTCTGCCCGCGTTCTCGCGGTTGGGGCGGACGATGTTTCTCGAGCCGGCGCCAAAGCTTTCCGGGGCCATAAGCAGGATGCCGAAGAGCAAAGCGAGGACGACTCCCAGGGAGGGGAGGCCCATAACTTTCAATGTTTTTCTGATCCTGCCGAACATGCGTTTGCTTTGGTTTGGTTTTCCGGCCGGCGGCCGCCGGCCGGAAAGCGTTTTCGTTTTATTTCTTTTCCTCCGCCTTCGTTTCTTCCGGCGGATTGACGACCATGGCGATGGCGTTTTTGGTCAGCTCGATGGTCGTTTTGTTCTGATCGTCGATCTGCAGCCTGATCGAGTCTTCCTTGATCTTCTTCACAGTGCCGTACACGCCGCTCTGGGTCATGACGCGGTCGCCTTCTTTCAGGGCCGCCATCATCTGCTCCCTTTGCTTTTTCTGCTTGCGCTGCGGGGCGATCATGAGGAAGTACATCGCAACCAGCAGAATGACCATCATGAAGATGGGGTTCATTCCGCCGGGCTGCTTGGCCGCTTCCTGAGCCGCGGGGCCGGCCTCCTCGGCGGCGGTGTC
>DBWD01000068.1:919-2552 GCA_002308555.1 bacterium UBP3_UBA1247 | reverse complement strand
CGAGCTGAAGACCTTCAAGGAATACGCCGTGAGGGCCACCTTCGCCATGATCAAGGACTCCCTGAAAAAGATGCGGGTCGACCACGACGTCTATTTCAACGAGCACAGCCTGTACGATTCCGGCAAGATCAAGGAAACTTTGGACCTCATCGCGGAAAAGGGCCTGAGCTACGAGAAGGACGGCGCGGTCTGGTACAAGGCCACGCTTTTCGGCGCTGAGAAAGACCGCGCCCTGGTGAAGTCCAGCGGCGAGCCCACCTACCGCCTGCCCGACATCGCCTACCACAGGGACAAGTTCGAAAGAGGCTTCGACCGCATCGTGGACATTTTCGGCGCGGACCACATCGCCCAGTATCCCGACGTGCTTTCCTGTTTGAAGGCCCTTGGCTACGACGCGGACAAGGTCACGGTGGCCATCTACCAGTTCGTGACGCTTCTCTCTAACGGCGAGGAAGTGAAGATGTCCACCAGGAAAGCCAACTACGTGACCCTGGACGAGCTCATGGAGGACGTGGGCGTGGACGCGGTGAGATATTTCTTCGTCATGCTCCGGCTGGGCAGCCATCTGAAATTCGACCTGGCCCTGGCCAAGGAACAGTCCCCGAACAACCCGGTCTTCTACATCCAGTACGCCCACGCCAGGATCTGCTCCATTTTCCGGAAGGTCGCCGAGGCCTACGGTTCGCTGCCCTCTTTCGAGGGAGTGGATCCGGAGCTTCTCAAGGAACCCGCCGAGGAGGAGCTGGTGAAGCACCTGGGGACCATGAAGGAGACCGTGGAGAAAGCCGCGGAGCTCTGCGAGCCCCACCGCCTGACAGGCTACCTGGAAAAACTGGCGGAACTGTTCCACCATTACTACAACGCCGTGCCCGTGATGGTGGAGGACGCCGCCCTCAGGGAAAGCAGGCTGGCCCTGCTCCAGATCGCGAAGAACGCCTTCAAGTGCGGCCTGGACATCCTGGGCATCAGCGCCCCGGAAAAAATGTGAACAACAAAACCCAAAGATAGAAAAGGACAAATATGGAAACTGTAAAGATCAACGAGTATCCGCTTCTGAAGAGCGGCAAGGTACGTGAAGTTTACGATCTGGGCGAGCACCTTCTCTTCGTCGCCACCGACCGCATTTCGGCTTACGACAGCATTCTGCCCACCCTGATCCCGGACAAAGGCAAGATCCTCACCGGCCTTTCGGAATTCTGGTTCTCCTTCTTCGGAGACAAAGTCAAAAACCACTACGTTTCCGGCGACGTTTGCAAATACTATCCCAAGCTGGCTCCCTACGCCGACTATCTGAACGGCCGGGCCATGATCGTGAAGAAGGCCCAGATCTTCCCCGTGGAGTGCGTGGTCAGGGGCTACCTGGCCGGCTCCGCCTTCGCGGAATACAAGAAGAGCGGCACCGTCTGCGGCAAGAAGATGCCGGAAGGCCTCATCGAAGCCTCCGAGCTGCCCGAGCCCATCTTCACCCCCTCCACCAAGGCCGAGTCCGGGCATGACGAGAACATCGACTTCGACCGCATGGCCGACATCATCGGCTTCGAGGCCGCCAGCCAGCTCAAGGAACTGTCCCTTTACATCTATTCCCGCGCCAGGGCCTACGCCCGGGAGAAGGGCATCATCATCGCCGACACCA
>DBWD01000068.1:0-832 GCA_002308555.1 bacterium UBP3_UBA1247 | reverse complement strand
GACAAGCAGTACGTCAGGGATTACCTGAACGAGATCAAGTGGGACCGCGAGCCCCCCGCGCCGGCGCTGCCTCCCGAAGTGGTGGAAGTGACCAGGCAGAAGTATCAGATGGCTTTGGATCTTTTGAGCAAATAATTTATGGGAGACAACAGCAAGAAAAGAGCCGGCGGCGGTTTTTCCGCCTGGCGTCCGTCCCTGATCTGGATCGCGGTGCTGGTGGGCGTGATGCTCCTTCTGCAGCGCTTCGCCCTGGGTCAGAGCGGCGTCGTCAACCTTAGCACCTCGGAGTTCGACGAGGTGGTGGCCCTGGGCTGCGTGAAATCGGTCACGGCACGGGAGGACAGCGTCAACCTTACGGGCGAGCTTGCCATCAGCGAGATGGGTGAGCTGCCGGAGGGCGTCAAGAAACAGCTGGCGGATCTGCCCCAGGGCACCAAGAGCGTCCGCTTCAAGACCACCGTCACCAAGAATCCCGAGGTGGAGGCGGAGCGCATCAGGGCCATGCGGGAGAAAGGCGTGGACTACACCCTGAAGGAAGCCCCGAAATGGGGTGTCGTTTCCTTCATCCTGCCCATCGTCGTCCTGTTCGCCCTGGGCTACTTCTTTTTCAACAGGCTGTCCCGAAACAACATGGGCATGGCCCAGGATTTCAGCCGCAGCCGCGCCAGGAAGAGCGACCCCGGGGAACTGAAGGTCACCTTCGCGGACGTGGCCGGCTGCGAGGAGGCCAAGGAAGAGACCAAGGAGCTCATCGACTACCTTAAGGACACCTCGAAATTCACCAGGATCGGGGCCCGCATTCCCAGGGGCGTCATCCTGGTCGGTCCTCCGG
>DBWD01000005.1:1026-2790 GCA_002308555.1 bacterium UBP3_UBA1247 | reverse complement strand
GTGAGCTGTCTGTCAGTTACGGCGATGCCGGACCAGTGCTCGCCGAACTTGCCGCCGCAGTCCCAGGCGAACTCGTCATAGGAGCCGTCGGGGCGCTGGTAGCGGTAGCGGTTGGAGAAGTGGTCGAAGACCACGCGGTCGTTTTCCTGGTCCAGGCCGGAAAGGTAGGTCTGGCTTTCTATTTCGTGGTGATACTCGTGGGTGGTCAGCCAGGCGATGTCGTCGCCGAGGAACTGGGATCTTCCTGGAACGCCTTCCGGCCAGCCGTCGATGCCCAGGGTGCCGCCGCCACTAATGCACCATTCCCATCTTTTGCCGTACCAGTCGTAGCGCTGGAGAAGGTCGTTCTCGATCTGGCCGACGTAGCCGTCGCGGATAGGCTGGTGGTTGATCTTGGTGATGTCCTTGGTGTCGGAGATGGAGAACTCTCCCCCGCCGGGGCCGGAGAACTCGTTGCCGGGCCAGTTGCGGCAGGGCACCAGCTTCTTGTATTCCTCCGGGGCGTCCTCGGGCATCTCGCCCCAGTACTGGGGACGCTCGTCCCAGAAGTACTGCAGGTCGTGCCAGACGCGCATGCCGTTGTTGACGAACCAGAAGCGCTTGGCCAGCTCGAATTCGTTCTGGAGCTTGGCTTTCTGTTCCTCGCTCATGGGAGGAGGCAGGGGCGCCCATTCGCCGTCCTTGGATTTGGCGGTGTACATGCTGTAGACGTTGGGCATGATGATGACCTTGACGGGAACGCGGATCACTGTCTTGTAGCCGTCGGGAGCGAGGGTCGATACGGCGTATTCGCGGGACCAGGGTTTCTCGGCGCCCCAGCGGGTCTCAAGGTTGGTGGGCTCGGACTGCTCGTCGTAGAGCCGGTAGTAGTAGCGGGTGGCGGGCTGCAGGCCTTTGACGGTCACGCGGTGGTAGGTGCCGGTCTCGGGAGCGGTGACGATCCAGCTCTCGTTCTGCCAGGGATGGTATTCCTGGCCTTCGGGGAACCAGGTCATGCAGGGGTCCCCGCCTTTTCTAAGCTGGACTTTGGTGGCGCAGGGCTCGGCGGTGCTCCACTGCAGGGTGAATTCAGTCTGGCCCAGCATGGTCACGGGCCTGGTGGGATCGAACTTGGTCTCCTCCGCCATGACCGCCGAGGCGGCCAGGGCGAAGAGCAGCAGCAGGTGCTTTCTCATGTGCATCTCCTTAAGATTTTTTATGTTTTTCCCCTGTTCCCCCCTTACCAGTCGAAACGCTTGCCCAGAAGGGCGTAGAGTTCCTCGTTGGAAGGAGCGAAAATCTTTTCAAGCTTTTCTCTCGTCTCGGGCAGCATCTTGGAATACTTCAGGGCGTTCTTGGCCTCGAAGGAGGGAAGCGTGTAGGGCTTCAGGCCCAGGTAGTCGGTGATCTCCTTGTAGACTTCCGGGGTGTTGGCGTAGAAGGCCTCGCTCTGGACGACCAGGAGCTGGTCGAAAGAAAAGTACTTGAGCCAGTTCTTGAGCTGCGCGGCGTAGAAGCCTCGGGCGACGTAGGAGTAGTCCCTTCTTCGGTCCGCCTTGTAGTTCTCGTCTTGGCTTAATTTTTCCACGTCCCCTTTTACGCGCTCCTCTTCCCTGGCCAGGGCTTCCTCGAAGGTAAGCTCTTCCCGGTTGAGCCTTCTGATGTGGTTGTAGTGGGAGTAGGCTCTTTCCACGGGATTGCGCAGGACCAGGATGAGCTTGACGTTGGGAAGCGTTTCCTTGATCCTTTTGGCGGCGTAGGGGTGGAAGAAATAGCTGGGGCTGG
>DBWD01000005.1:594-1013 GCA_002308555.1 bacterium UBP3_UBA1247 | reverse complement strand
GAGCTTTTTCTCCAGTTCTTCCTTTTCCTTTTGGGTCGGGAAGAAGGAGCGGTACCAGTTGAGGGGCCGCGTGTAGTAGTCGTCGAAATAGAAGAGCTCCTTGACCGGGGAGGGCATGATCTGGGGGTGCTCGCAGAGGTAGTCGTAAAGCGAGGTGGTCCCGCAGCGCTGGGCGCCGATGATGATGAAGTCAGGCAGCAGCCTGCGGGAGGCGGTCAGATCCCGCCACCAGATGTCGGGCCAGCTTATGGCGCGCTCCGGGTATCTGACCAGGAGCGCGCGGAGCTTTTCTTTGAAAGTGTTTGGCATTAATGCTTGAAGTGGCGCATGCCGGTGAAGAGCATGGTCATGCCGTGCTCGTCCGCCGCGGCGATGGATTCCTCGTCCCTGATGGAGCCGCCGGGCTGGATGATGGCGGT
>DBWD01000005.1:0-584 GCA_002308555.1 bacterium UBP3_UBA1247 | reverse complement strand
CCGTCCCTGAACGGGAAGAACGCGTCGGAAGCCATCACGCAACCCTGGGTGGGCTCGTTCGCCTTCATTGTGGCGATCTTGGCGGAATCCACGCGGCTCATCTGGCCGGCGCCCACGCCCACCAGCTCGGTGCCCTTGGCGTAGACGATGGCGTTGGACTTGACGTGCTTGCAGCACTTCCAGGCGAAGAGCAGGGATTTGACTTCCTCTTCCGTGGGCTCGCGCTTGGTGACGCACTTCAGGCCTTCGGGGCCGAGGACCTGGAGGTCGCGTTCCTGGACCAGGAGGCCGCCCACGACTTTTCTGGTCATGAAGCCGCTGGCGGGACGGCCGGCCTCAAGCCAAGCGGGCAAGTCTTCCACCGTCATGACGCGGATGTTTTTCTTCTTGCTGATGATCTCGAAGGCTTCCGGAGTGTAGGCCGGGGCGATGACCGCCTCCACGAAGACCTTGGAGAGTTCCTCGGCCAGGGGGGCTTCCACCGCGCGGTTGAAGGCCAGGATGCCGCCGAAGGCGGAATCCGGGTCGGTCTCGCGGGCTTTCAGGTAGGCCGTCAGGAGATCGTCGTCCGTGGCCGCGCCGCA
>DBWD01000153.1:8043-8732 GCA_002308555.1 bacterium UBP3_UBA1247 | reverse complement strand
TCCTCGCCGGCCTGGAGCATCTTCGCGAGCCAGTAGAGCGCGGCGTCCGGGTCGGAGCCGCGCATGGATTTTATGAAAGCGGAGACGGTGTCGTAATGGCCGTCCCCGTCCTTGTCGTAAAGCAAAACTTTCTTCTGCAGCGAAGCCTCCGCGTCGGAGAGCGTCACGACGACTTTGCCCGAGGCGTCCGGCCCGGCGGTCACCGCCGCCAGCTCCAGGGCGTTCAGGGCCACCCTAGCGTCGCCCTCGCAGCGGGAGGCGATTAGCTCCTCCGCCGCGGGTTCCAGAATGACGTCCGTTTTGCCCAGGCCCCTTTCCGGGTCCTTCAAAGCCCTTTCCAGCACTTCCCTGATATCCTCCGTCTCCAGGGGCTTGAACTGGAAGACCCGGGAGCGGGACAAAAGCGCGTTGTTCAGGGCGAAGTACGGGTTCTCCGTGGTGGCGCCGACAAGGATGAGCGTGCCGTTCTCCACATGCGGCAGAAGCACGTCCTGCTGGGCCTTGTTGAAACGGTGGATCTCGTCCAGGAACAGCACCGCGCCGCTAAGCCCGGCGCGCCGGCGGGAGCGGGAGAACTCCACCACGTCCCTCACGTCCTTGACGCTGGAAGCCACGGCGGAGAGCCGGCAAAAAGGCCGCTTGGTCTCCAGGGCGATGACCTCCGCCAGGGTGGTCTTGCCGCAGCCGGG
>DBWD01000153.1:0-7916 GCA_002308555.1 bacterium UBP3_UBA1247 | reverse complement strand
GGTCAGGGTAAAGGGAAGCGTCGCCCGGGGCGTCCGGAGCCGTCGCGAAAGAAAAAAGTTCCTGATTGTCGGACATCAATGACAAAGCTAAAAATTAAGGCTTTGTCGGGACCAGGCAGAAAGAAAAAAGGCCAATATAAAGGGCCCTGCATGTGCCGTCCGCTATTGTGGTCTAAACCCGTTATTCAAAAAATAAGGCTCGCAAAGCTTTAAGGCTTCCCGCTCTAAGACGGGCCTGCACAACCACCTTGTCTTGGCCCCAGTACAAAAGCGAATGTCGGTTCAGACGCATTCGAAGCGATAACGAACACCGCAGGGTTAATTTTCATTTTAATATCAATTCCCAATTTCAATTCCATTCCGGCCCGAAAGCCATCTATATTCAAACTCTTTTAAAGAGACTGAAAACATTATAACATATCCGACACAAATAAAAAAGTGCGCCGGTCCCCCGCTGGGGGGCCGGCGCCTTTCAAGGGTCGCGCGGAGCGCGGACGCCCTAGCCCTGAAGGATCTCCAGGGCCAGGCGGTGCAGGTTGGGCGGACCCGCCAGGCAGGAAGAGGCGCCCACCGCCTCCTCTCCCTCGTAGCCGGTGATGACGCCGCCGGCGCCCCGGATGACGGGGATCAGGGGCAGGAGATCCCAGGGGCTCATCTCCGGGTCCGCCATGACCGCGGGCGCTCCGCCCGCTATGAGGGAGTAGCCGAAGCAGTCGCCCCAGGTCCGGAAGATCTTAACTCGGCTCATCAGATCGTCGAAACGCTCCCTGTTCTTGAGCCGCAGGATGTCCCGGTAGTCCGAGGTCAGAAGCACCGCTTCCTCAAGCTCGGCGGCGTCCCTGACCTTGATGAGCTTGCCGTTGAGCTCCGTCACCACGTTGTCGCCCAGATAGACTTCGCACTGGACGGGCAGCGCGATGGCGCCCAGTATGGGCTGGCCCTCCTTGAGGAGCGCCAGGAGCGTGCCGAAGAGCGGGACGCCCGCCACGAAAGACTTGGTNNTCCTTGATGAAGTTCGTGGTGCCGTCGATGGGGTCGATGACCCAGGTGTAGTCGTCCTTTAGTTCGCTGCCGAACTCCTCGCCCAGGATGCCGTGGCCGGGGAAGCGCCGCTCGATCCTTTCCCGGATCATCAGCTCGGCGTTCTTGTCCACTTCCGTCACCGGCGTGTGGTCAGCCTTCACGTCCACCATGAAGGAGCGGGAAAGGAAAGCCTCCCTGATGTAGGGGGTGACGAAGGAGAGAGTCTCCAGCATGAAGTTCTTGAAAAGAGAATTGTCTTCCATCTTAAGCGTTCTCCAAAAATTCCATGAAAAGCCTCACGCCGTAGCCCGTGCCGTCCTTGGGCAGGTAGCCGTCGGCGGAGGAGCGCATGCCCGTGCCCGCGATGTCCACGTGGGCCCAGGGGGCCGCCGGGGCGAACTTCTTCAAAAAGAGCGCCGCGGTGCTGGAGCCCGCCGGGCGGCCGCCGCCGTTCTTGCAGTCCGCCACGGAACTTTCCAAAAGCTTCTCGTAGCGCTTGTACATGGGCATGCGCCAGACCTTCTCGCCGGTCTTCTCGCCGGCTTCCGCGAGCGCCGCGGCCAGTTTGTCGTCCTCGCAGAAAAGACCCGCCGCGTCGTAGCCCAGGGCCGTTATGATGGCGCCGGTCAGGGTGGCCGTGTCGATCACCGCCTTGGGCTTGAAGTCGGCGGCGCGCAGCAAGCCGTCCGCCAGGATGAGGCGGCCCTCGGCGTCGGTGCTGATGATTTCCACGGTCACGCCGTTCTTGTATTCGATGACGTCGCCGGGCAGCAGGGCGTCCGGGCCGGGCATGTTGTTGGTGGCCGGAATGAGGCCCACCACGTTCTTTTTAAGCTTGGTGGCCGCGCAGGCGAACAAAGTGCCGATGACGCTGGCTCCGCCGTGCTTGTCCATCCTCATGGCTTCCATGCCGCCGCTGGGCTTGAGGGAGATGCCGCCGGTGTCGAAGGTCAGGCCTTTGCCCACGAAGACGTAGGGAGCCTCCTTCTTGTTTTTGGCGCCCCGCCATTCCAGCTCGATGAAAGCGGCGGGCTGGGCGGAGCCGCGGTTGACCGCCAGCAGGCCGAACATCTTCTGCTTTCTGATCTCCGCCATGGTGAGGACCTTCACCTTCAGGCCGAAGATCTTCAGGCTCTGGGCCACCTGGCCGAGCCGCGTGGCGTTGATGTAATTGTGCGGCGCGTTGGCCAGCTCCCGGGCCAGCATGACGCCCCGGCAGAGCTCGGCGGTCTTGTCCAGAAGCTTGCGCTCCGCCTTGGGATCCTCGGCGCACAAAAAGAAGATCTCCTCGAAGGGCGTCCTCAAACGCGGGGTGAAATCGCCGGAGTACTTGTAGCCCCGCAGCACCAGGCCCTCCAGGGCCGCGCTGGCGGCCTCCGCCTCGCCGATCTCGTCGGTGCGGAAGGGCAGCACCCGGAATTTTTTCACTTTCAATTTGGCCAGAACGTCCCCCGCGGCGGCCGCCGCGCGCCTCACGGTCTCGAGCTCCAGTTCCCTGGCGCTCCCCAGGCCGCACAGGATGAAGCGTCCCACCTGGCCGCTGGTGTAAACCACCGCCGTCTCCCCGGCGCCGCCCTGGAAATCCTCCCAGACCTGCTTGGAAAGCGGGAAAGTTTTTTTCGCTTCCGGAAGAAGCTCTTTAGTGAGAAACAGCAGCGCCGCTTCCTTGGGCGCGCCGGCTTCGCCTTTCTGGCAAACGATCTTCGGTTCCGACATGTAAGTACTCCTTGCTATCCTTAAGTTTTGTTTGTTTGTTCAAAGTTTCGTCAGGAGCGCCTTTCCGCGCTGAGGGCGATGAGCTGCCGCAGTTCGGCGACCCTGGGGGCCTTCAGGCCCTCAAGGGCATCCCCGGCCCTGGCCAGAAGCGAATCCGCCAGCTTGGCCACCGCTCTCCTGATGCCTTTCGTTTCCAAAAGATATCTTACTCTTTCCACCATTTCTTTCGTAGGGGCGGGATGGCCGAAAATGCCCGCCAGCTCCTCCTTTTCCGCGGGAGTGGCGGAGGAAAAGAGCGCCTGCCAGTAGATGGTCTTCTTGTTTTCCCGGATGTCGGAGCCCACGGGCTTCCCCAGCTCCTCCTCCGAACCGAAGATCCCCAGCTCGTCGTCCTTGATCTGGAAGACCACCCCCAGGTTCATGGCGTATTTGTCCAGCCTGTTCCTAAGGTCGTCGCTCCCGTCCGCCAGCATGACGCCCGTCAGCAGAGGCAGACGGAAAGTGTAGCCCGCGGTCTTGCCCCGGTAAAGGTCCAGGATGGCTTCCGCGGAGGGGACCACGTCGGCGCCGGAATAGTAAGTGTCCGCGATCTCGGCGTCGCCGACCTTCGCGAATTCCCGGCCCCAGAAATAATTGACTTTCTTCAATCGCGCCAGGTCGCTGGCGGTCTCGTTCAGCAGCGCGAAGGTCAGCATCAGGCAGATGTCCCCCAGGCAGACGGCGACGCTCTCGCCCTGCTTCCTGAAATCCGCGACGCCCTGGTTTTTCAGGATCTCCGCGAACTCCGCGTGGGCGGAGGGACGGCCCCGGCGGGTGAGGTCGCCGTCGATGATGTCGTCGTGCATCAGGATGCCGGACTGGAAAAGCTCCACGGCCGCCGCGGCCTTGAAATAGGAAGGCTCGAGGTCAAGGTCGACCCCCGCGGCCTCGGCGCCCAGGAGGACCAGGTTTCCCCTCAGGCATTTTCCCCCGGCGGTGTAGTCCAGTATCTTCTTCGCCAGGCTGCCGCCCCAGGGCAGCTCCAGGAGCTCCACGTTCTCGGGCCTCGTGAGAAATTCTCTCAGGGCCTCGGATATCCGGGATTTCCTTTCCTTGAAAAGGAATTTGATCTCATTGTTCATTTGACGGTTTCCCCTTCCTGATCTTAGCGTAAGTTTTGTAGATCTCGCCGGCGATGGGCGCGGCGTCCGTGCCGCCCGAGGTGGCGTTCTCCACCACCACCGCCAGGGCCACCTCGGGCTCCTCGTAGGGAGCGTAGGAGGCGAACCAGGCGAAAGTCTTTTTGCCCAGCATGGCGGAGCCGGTCTTGCCGCAGATGGAGAGCCCCTTCGTCTTGGCCCGGCGTCCGGAGCCGTTGGGCTTGTTCACCACGGCGTACATGCCCTCCCGCACGGCCCGCAGCGCGTCCGGCTTGAATTCCGAATGCCTCAGGGCGGGCTTCTCGCCGTTGTAGAGCGTGGTCACGCCGCCCCGGCGCAGGCCCTTGATTATGGTCAGCGGCATAACGTCGCCGCCGGTGGCCAGAGCCGCCGCCATGCGGGCGATCTGCACGGGCGTCACCAGAATGAAGCCGTGGCCGATGGCCAGGTTCACCGTGTCGCCGGGATACCAGGACTCGCGCAGAATGTTCTTTTTCCAGATAGGCGTGGGCACCTGGCCGTACTGCTCCAGGGGAAGCTCCACCCCCGTCCTGTCCCCCAGCCCCAGGGCGCGGGCGTACTTGGCCAGGTTGTCGGCGCCGATCTGGTTGGCGTAATAGCAGAAGAAAGTGTTGCAGGAGACCCGGAGGGCGTCCTCCAGGGTGATGCTGCCGTAGACCGCCTTGTGGTAGTTGTGGATGGTGTGGTTGCCTATTTGGAAAGTCCCGTCGTCATGGTAGACGGTCTTCGGCGTGAAGACGCCCATTTCCAGGCCCGCCAACGAGGTGATGAGCTTGAAGACCGAGCCCAAAGGATAGAGGCCCTGGGTGGCGCGGTTCACCAAAGGATGGTTGGGGTCCTTCGTCAGAAGAGTGTAATTTGTCTGGCTTATTCCCCCGATGAAAAGATTGGGATCGTAGGAGGGCGTGGAGACCATGGCCAGGATCTCGCCGGTCTTCACGTCCACCATCACCGCCGCCCCCACCTTGCCTTTCATGGCCTGGTCCGCGGCCCGCTGGAGCCTCAGGTCCAGGGTGGTGATGACGTCCTGGCCGGGCACCGCGTCCTCCTGGAGCAGCACGCCGGTGTAGCGCCCGACGCGGTCGACTTCCACCATGCGCCGGCCGTTGCGGCCGTGGAGAATGTCGTCGCAGTAGAACTCCATGCCCTCCCGGCCCACGATGTCGTTGATGTGGTAGAGGGAGTCGGGTTCGCCCAGCCTTTTGTCCCCCGACTTGATGAGGCCGGTGTAGCCGGTGACGTGGCCGAAGACCGCGCCGAAGGGATAGCGCCGGGCGGCCTCGTAGTCCAGCTTCAGGCCCGGGATCTCGTCGCTGCGCTCCGCCACGCGGGTGAAAATGTTTTCCGAAACGTTGCGGGCCAGCACCGCCGTGCCGTCGGGCAGGCGCTTCCGGCGGTCCATCTTCTCGCTGAGCTCCCCGGGCAGGCAGCGCAAAAGCAGGGCCAGGCGCGTCACGGCGTTGCTCTGGGCCCTTTTGCTGTAGACGGAAGCCTCGTAGAGCACGTTGCGCTCCGGGCTGTTGTAGGCGATGATCTCGCCGTTGCGGTCCAATATCTCTCCCCTGGTGGCGTTCATCCAGACCTTGCGGGTGCTCTGGTTCGTGACCTTGCGGCGGTAGCTGTCGCCCTGGACCAGCTGGAGGAAAGCCAGCCGCAGCGCCAGGACCATGAAGGACGCCAGGATGATCCTGGCGAGGATCTCCAGACGGAAAAAGGAAAGCAGGCGGCTCCTGGGGATCCTTACCACGCCTGGCCCTCCAGTTCGGCTTTCTTGGAAGCGCAATAAAAAACGAGGGTGCTGACAAGGCCCGCGGTCAGAAGGGAGGAGACCACCGGCAGGAAGAAGAGCGGCGTGGAGAGAAGATCCTCGAAGACCGCCGCGTAAAGCAGCCCGCAGCCCTGCCATATCAGGGAGAAGACCGCCCCGGCCAGGAAGACCAGGACTGGCTTGGTGCGCCAGTCCTCGAAGAAGGAGGCCCTGAAGATCCACTGGGCCAGGAAAAATCCCATGAACAAAACCAGCAGCGGCTGGGGGAAGACCAAAGACACAAGCAGGCCGGTCAGGAGCGTCCAGAGGACCATCATGTGAGGCTTTTGGCCGATGGTCCAGAGAAGCAGCACGGGCGTCAGGAAATCGCAGAAAGAGCCGCCCAGAAGTTTGGCGGAAGTTATCTGCAGAAACAGCGCCGCGAGCATCAGCCCCAGGGTCTTCATTTCTTCTCTTCCTCCGGTTCGGGGGCGAGGGAAAGATTGGGCGGAGCGTGCTTGATGACCGTCACGGCGTCCATGGAGCGCATGTCCGCCGCCAGCTGCACCTCGGCCCGCTGGTAGAAATTCCGTTCGTCCCTTTCCACCCTGATGACGGAGCCGATATGATAGCCCGCCGGGAAAACGCTGCCGGTGCCGGAAGTGTAGATCTCGTCGCCGATGCTGATCTTGGCGTCCAGGGGCAGGAAGTTGATCCTGGCCAGGCCCTCGCCGCGGCCCTCAAGGATGCCCGCGGCCTCGGAGGGACGCAGGATGACGCCCACCTTGAAGGTGGGGTCGTTGATAAGCAGGACCTTGGAGTTCATGTAGCCCGCCTCCACGATCTTCCCGATCAATACGCCGCCCCTGATGACGGGCATGCTGGGCAACAGTCCGTCCCTGCGGCCCCGGGAGATGATGATGGTCTTGCTCCAGCTGAACTCGTCCCGGAAGACCACCGGCGCGGGCAGCAGCTCAAAGTCGTAATCCCTCTGCAGGTTCAGCATCTGCTCAAGCTCCAGCACCCTGGCCTGAAGATCCCTGGTCTGGTCGTACTTGCGCTGCAAGACCTCCAGCTGGCGCTTCAGGGCGTCGTTCTCCCTGATGACCGCGCTGCGGAACTGGTAGAGGTTCCAGTAATAGCTGATCCTCTGGCCGGGATAGCTGACGACCCTCAGGAAAAGCCCCGAGGCGTCCAGGGTCAGGTGCTTGGAAAAGCTTCCCAGCAAGCCGAAGCCCGCGCAGAAGACCACGATCAGCACCGCGATGAAAAAGATCAAGATGTTCCTCATCCTAAACATGGACCATCCTCCTTATCCCCGGCAGGGACAAAAGTAAAAACAGGGCCGCCGCGGGCTCGGGGATCTCCCTCAGCGTGAAACACGCCTCGCCCCGCATGGGCAGATCGGTCTCCGCGGGCGAGTAGCAGCAGCGGAAAGTAACGTCCTCCGTTATGGCCAGGGGCTTTTCGTAAGCTTGCGCGGAAGACGACACGAAGGGGTCGCTGCCGTCCGTGGTGTAGACGACCGGCAGTTCGCCAACGACGGAAAGCTCCGTTCCGTATTCCACCTCGCCTCCGCAGACGGAGAGGAGCGGCGGATCCATTTCCGGGAACCAGCCCCGCGCCCTATACTGCTTCAGCGTCAGCTCGGCGCGGTGGGGCAGAAATTTGTTCCTGATGTAAGTAACGTTGGGCGTCCAGTCCCTGTCCCTGTTCAAAGGCAGATAGGGCTCGTAGGGCGTCCTTATGTCGCCCCAGCGGGCCGACTCGCAGACCACGGCGTTGCTGATGGAATCGGACCTGGCCGCGAAGAGCGCCCGCATGTTTTCCGCCGTGGCCGGACCTCCGTTATAGTAATGCTTGCAGACCCGGGAGATGAAGAGCTTCCGGTATTCCGGCGCGGCCATCAGTTTCTGGTGGAGATAGCGGGAGTTAAAATAAACGAGCTTCGTGCCCACGGAAGTGTTGGTGGTCACGTCGGTGTTGTAATACTCCCTCAGCAGGGAGCACTCGCAGTCGTGGTGGACGAACTTGAAGCCCTTGGGCTCCCCGCGGTTGTAGAGGGCGTAGAAATTGTTGACCTGGTTCCCCGTCACGGTGATGGGGCTGTCCATGTTGCAGACAAGGTTGTCCACGATGGCCACGTCCGCCACGTTGGTGGGGTCCAGCAGCCCTTCGTTCAAAACTTTTTGATAGCTGGCGTCGTTGAAGCCGTTGGTGGCGGCCTTCCACAAAAGCCTGTAGGCGTCCAGGCTGCCGGTGCTGACCGC
>DBWD01000116.1 GCA_002308555.1 bacterium UBP3_UBA1247 | reverse complement strand
GTCTGCAACATCGGCCACTTCGACAACGAGATCGAGATGGACAGGCTGGAGAAATGCCCCGGCGTGAAGACCTACAACATCAAGCCCCAGGTGGACGGCTGGGTCTTCCCCGACGGCCACACCATCTTCATTCTGGCGGGCGGACGCCTGGTCAACCTGGGCTGCGCCACCGGCCATCCCTCCTTCGTGATGTCCAACTCTTTCACCAACCAGTGCCTGGCGCAGCTCTCGCTCTGGCAGGAGAAGCACGAGCTGGGCGTCACCATGCTGCCGAAAAAACTTGACGAGGAAGTCGCCAGGCTGCACCTCAAAAAACTGGGCGTCAAGCTCACCAAGCTGACCAAGGAACAGGCCGACTACATCGGCGTTCCCCAGGAAGGCCCCTTCAAGAGCGACTATTACCGCTACTGACAGATGCCCCGCTTCTCCCAGACATTTCTAGACAGCGTCAAGGCCGCCAATCCCATCAGCGACGTGATCGGCGAAAGGATCGCTCTGACCAAAAACGGGAAAAACTTCAAGGCCTGCTGTCCTTTCCACCAGGAAAAGACGCCCTCCTTCTACGTCACTCCCGGGCGCGAGATCTTCAAATGTTTCGGCTGCGGCAAAGGCGGCAACGTTTTCAATTTCCTGATGGAATACGAGGGCCTGAGTTTCCAGGAAGCCGTCGTGAAGCTGGCGGAGCGCGCCAACATGCCCCTGGAGGGCGGCGGCAGCCTTTCCGAGGAGGACAGGACGTACATGTCCTCCCGCCAGCAGCGCCAGAAAAGGCTTTACCAAATCAACCAGGCGGCCCTGAATTTTTTCCAGCGCCAGCTGGCTTTGGAAAGCGGCAAAGAAGGCGCGGAATATTTGCGCCAGCGCCAGGTCTCGCCGGAGGCGGTGAGAGCCTACCGCCTGGGTTTCGCTCCCGATTCCTGGGACGACCTGGCGGTGGAGCTGCGCTCCCAGGGCTTTAAGGACGAGGAGATGATCGCCGCGGGCGTGGCCCTGCCCTCCCAGGAGGGAGGAGGCTGCTACAACCGTTTCCGCAAGCGCGTCATGTTCCCCATCTGGGACCACGCCTCCAACCTGGTGGCCTTCGGCGGCAGGTCCATCGACGGCTCCGAGCCGAAATATCTCAACACCACCGAGACAGAGATCTACACCAAGAGCAAGGTCCTCTTCTCTCTGAATTTCGCCAAGAACGCCATTCCCCAGATGAAAAAGACCGCGCTACTGTGCGAGGGCTACCTCGACGTGGTGATGCTGGCGCAGAACAATTTCGTCAACGCCGTCGCCTCCTGCGGCACCTCCCTGACCCAGGAGCAGGCCCATCTCATCAGGCGCTTCGCGGACGTCTGCCTGCTGGCCTACGACGGCGACGCGGCCGGGCAGAAAGCCTGCATGCGGGCGATCCCGCTGCTCACGGAAGCCGGGCTGCTGGTCTACGTGGTGCCCCTGAAGGAGAACGAAGACCCGGACTCCTTCCTGAAGAAATACGGGAAGGAAGCCTTTCAGGAACTGGTGGACAAAAAGCTTTCCGCCTTCACCTTCGCCATGCGCCACTTCAGCCAGGAGCACGACATGGCCGAGATCCAGGGCCGCTACGCGCTTTGCCGCAAGATGTTCCCCTATCTCATGACCGCCTCCAGCGAAGGCATGCGGCAGGAGCTGATAAAGGAACTGTCGGCCTTCGCCAACGTTCCCGTCTCCTCCATCAACATCGACCTGGCGGAATACAAGCGCGCCCAGGCCGGCAAAAAGGAGCGCGGCAAGAGGGACGCGGAGAAGGAGGAGAACCCGGAGATCGTCCCCAAGGAGGAGGAGCAGAACGGCGCCACGGCGGCGGAGCGCCATCTCATCGCCCTGCTGCTTTCCTTCGAGGAATGCATGGACTACGTCTTCGCCAACCTGGAACTGGAAGCCATCAGGAACCCCCTGCCGGCCAAGCTGGCCTACAACCTCAGGGACGCCAGGAAAGAAGGCTCCTGGCGCGGGGTGGACAATTATCTCAACAGCTGCGACGAGCTTTCCCGGGAATTCATAACCGACGTCCTGACGCTGGTCCCCCTGCCGAAAGACCCGGGGAGATCGGCCCGCTCCCTCGACGCCTCGGGGAAAGCCGTCCCCTTCTGGAAAAACGCCTGCGACGACTGCATCAGGACCATCAAGGCCGAGCACTACCAGGAAGTCATGTCCTCCCTGGACGAGCAGATGAAGATGACGAAGGATCCCGAGGTCCTGAGGCAGCTTTTGGAAAAGCACAAGATATACAGTCAGAAAAAACGCGAAGTAAACCGCATAAGAACTTTTAATTCCATGGCCAACGAAAGCACGCAAGAAAAGGAAAACGACGATGAACAATAAGATCAAGATCGCCATACTGGGCGCCGCTCTTCTGGCGGTCCTTTACACTCTCGTTCCCAAAGCCACCGCGGACACGCCGCTTCCCAGGATAGACCAGCTGGAGGGAGAGCACATCTCCTCCCTGATGATATTCACCATGCAGCAGCACCTGAAAAAGCACCGCCCCACGCCGGAGATCAACGTCAACACCCTCTCCAACTTCGTGAGCGTGCTCGACCCCTCGCGGGTCTTCCTGCTCTCCTCCGAGGTGGCGGCCCTGCACGGCCAAAGGCTGAACATGCTGAACGCCTTCAACAACAACCGCTGGTCCTTCGTCACCAACTTTTACCAGGGCGTATTTCTGCCCAACCTGAAAAATTCCTACGAGCACGCGGTCAGGGTCCTCTCCTCCACCAACTACGTTCCCGACGTTTCCCTCAAGGTCCCGGTGGAATACAAGGATCTTCCCTACCCCGCCACCAAGGAGGAAAGGATCCGCAACCTGGAAGCCAGCCTCGCCTACCAGGTGGCCTTCCTGGAGAGCATGGGCGAGCCGCGCAGCAACGCCTGCCAGAAAGTCATCAAGCGCCGGGAAAGAGTTTTGAAATATTTCACCAACATGGATTACCACGAGCAGTTCGGCATTTTCCTCAACGCCTTCTGCGGCGCGCTCGATCCCCACTCCTCCTATTTCCCGCCCGACGACATGGAAGATTTCAACATCAGCATGTCCCTTTCCCTGGAAGGCATCGGCGCCACCCTGCGCTCGGACGACGGCTATACCATCATCTCCGAGCTGACCCCCGGCAGCCCCGCGGACAAGAGCGGAAAACTCAAGCCCGGCGACAAGATCATCGCCATCGCCCAGGGCGAGAAAGGCGAGTTCCAGGACGTGGTTGACATGGAGCTCAGGGACGTGGTCAAGCAGATCCGCGGCAAGAAGGGCACCACCGTGGTGCTGAGGATACTGAGAAAGACCAAGAAGGGCATCAAGCGCTTCGACCTGCCGCTGGTCCGCGACAAAGTCAAGCTGGAAGACCAGGGTCCCCGGATGGAGATCGTGGAGATCTGCCGCACCAACGGGCTGCAGCAGGCCAAGAAAGTCAAGGTCGCGGTCATCGAGCTGCCCTCTTTCTATCTCGACGCGGAAAGCCGGACCCTGACCGGGGACTTCGACCACTCGGCGGCCTCGGACGTCAGAAAGCTCCTTAATTCCTGCGGCACCCAGTCCGTGGACGGCGTCGTTCTCGACCTGCAGAGGAACGGCGGCGGCGTCCTTGACGAGGCGGTCAACATGGCCGGCCTGTTCCTGAAGCGCGGCAACGTGGTGCTGACCACCGACTCCCGCAATTCCATCTCCATACTGAACGACAAGAACCAGGCCATCAGCTACGCCGGGCCGCTGCTCATCACCACCAGCAGCCTCACCGCCAGCGCCGCCGAGATCGTCACCGGCGCCCTGAAAGCCTACAGGCGCTGCCTGGTGGTGGGGCAAAGCCAAAGCTACGGCAAAGGCACGGTCCAGCAGAT
>DBWD01000035.1 GCA_002308555.1 bacterium UBP3_UBA1247 | reverse complement strand
GCTTCGTTGGGATCGTAGCCGGCCCTGGCCATGAAGTTCATGCCGATCTGGTCGGCCTCGTACTCGTCGTCGCGGGAGAAGGGCAGGGTCACGAAGAGGCTGGAGCCCACGCCGTAGGCGGCCAGGACCGCGTCAGCGTTGGCTTCGGAGACGCTGGAGCCGATCACGCTTCCCACCACGTTGACCATGGTTTCGGTGCCCATCCTCTCGACGCCGTGGCGGGCGACCGCGTGGCCGATCTCATGGGCCATGACGGTGGCCAGCTGCGCGTCGTTCTTGGCGTAGGGGAGAATGCCGGTGTAGACGGCCACCTTGCCGCCGGGCAGGCACCAGGCGTTTGCGGTCTGGCTGTCATTGAAGACCACGAATTCCCATTCCCATTCCATGCCCGGAGTGTCCTGCTCCGCGATTTTCGCGATGCGCTGTCCGATGGTCTTGATGCGGTTGTTGATGGCGTAGTCGTTCAGGACCACCGAGTTGGTCTTGTAGGCGTTGTAGGCTTCCAGGCCCAGCGCTTTTTCCTCGGCCACGGATGTCATGATGAAGGCCGAGCGGCCGGTGACGGGAACGGTGTAGCAGGCCTGGAGCAGGAAAGCGACCAGGACCAGAGCGAAAAGGGAAGCGTGACGCATAATTTTTCTCCTGTATTTTAAGGGATTATTTTCTAAAATTATAGCATAAGACGCCGGCCGTTTGTCCAGGGCCTCTTTTATCTTTGGGGGCTAAGATTGTATAATTATTTTCATGCTGCGGTATGCTTTTATATTCACACTTCTTCCGCTTCTTCTTTCCGCGCTTCCCTGCCGCGGGCAGTCCGGCGGCGAGGACTTCCTTCTGTCCGCGGACGCGGCGGTGGAGATCCTTTCCGACCTGGCGCCCTGGCCCACCAACAGCGCGGTGGTGGCGCTCTCCGGCCGGGACAAGCTTCCCGAGGGCGAGCTGACGGGCTGGCAGCCCGGGGGCGAGGAGTTCGCCCAGGCCCTGACTTTGAGCAAGCTGAACGCCGACCGCCAGCGGGAGCTTCTGGAGATCTATTCCGCCGCCGAGACCAATTTTCTGGCTTACACCCGGGCCCGGGACGATTACAATTACCGCCGCCACTGGGCCGGCTACGGGCTCTACGACCAGTCGGAGAAGCCGGGATTGGAGACCATCGAGTTTCCCCACGACATGCCGGAGGAATTCCTTTTCCTGCTGGACGGCCTCCAGCATTTCTACAACGGCGAAACGGAGGAGGCCCGCCGGCATTGGGAAAAGCTGGCGCAGCTGCCGCCCAACCGCAAGACCTACTGCGCCGGCTGGGGCCGGGTCCTGATGGCGGAGTCCTACGCGGAGTCCGATCCCTACAGGACGCTGAGGGAGCTGGAGGCTTTGCGCCAGGAGTTTTACAGAAAGCCTCTGAACGACCACAAGCTGGCGGCCTGCCTTCTGCGCTTCGAGGCTTCGGCCTATGCCGCGGTGACCAACTATCCCCAGGCCATGAACTGCTATTTCGCCCTCAATCTCCTGGGCTTCCGCAACGAGGAGATGGTCCGCCACATCGCCCAGCTTATATTGCAGAGCTCCGGCGTGGACCTGAAGATCGCGGCCCGCTCGAAAGCGGTGGCGGCCATGACCACCTGGCACGCGGCCACTTTGTATTCCGACCTGCGGCTCCTGGCTTTGAGCGACTCCGACAAGCGGCTGATCGTGAACTGGCTCAGGACGTTGAAGGCGGAGGACGGGCTTAAGGACGCGGCGGACCTGGCGGCGGTGGCGGCCTACCGCGCTGGCGACCCGGCCCTGACCGCGGACGCTTTGAACGCCGCCCGGGCCATGGCGCCCTTCGCCGCCTGGATACTGGCCAAGAGCAAGCTGGCGAAGTCCGACCGCAAGGGCGCCATGAGCGACCTGGCGGTGATCTTCTACAGCTTCAGCGAGGCCCCGCCGCTGCTGAGGGAGGAGATCGGCCACGAGCTGGCCGTGCTCTATCTTTCCGACGGTCTTTACAGGGAGGCCTTGAAAGTCACCTTGCAAAACGGCGACTGGCAGGAGACGGCCTACATAGCCGAGGACGTGCTGGAACTCGGCGAGCTTCAGAATTTCCTCAGGGAGCGGGAGCGGTCGAAAACGGGCGACGAGCAATTGGAAGCCAAGCTGCGCTATCTGCTGGCCAGGCGGCTGGCCCGGGCGGGCCGGCTCAGGGAAGCCCTGGCTTATTATCCCCGGCTTCCCAGGACCCACGCGGAACAGATACTGACTTCCCTGGAAATGGGCGAGAACGCTTCCCTGGACGCCGCGGAGCGCGGCACCGCCAGATGCGACGCCGCCCGCGCCATCTACTACGGCGGCGCGCGGCTCTTCGCCGCGGAGAACGCTCCGGACTGGCTGATAAGCGAGGGGCGCGAGGCCAACTTCGGACTGTGGCAGCACCAGCTGCGCAGCCGCCGGGGCAGCCAGCTGGCGCCCTTCAGCGCCGACGAGGACGGGCGGGTCTTCAGAAACACTCCCAAACTCTCCGCCCGGGAAGTCTGCCTGGAGAACGCCGTGAGCCAGGTCTGGCTGGCGGTGGAGCTCCTGCCGGAGAACAGCGATCCCCTGGCGGAGATATTGTGCGAGGCCGGCAAATGGACGGAGAACTGCGACGGCGAGGTCTCCCGCCGCTTTTACGAGACGCTGACCGCCAGGTGCCCCGGCACCAAGCTGGGCCGGGAGGCCCAGGCCCTCAGGTGGTTCCCCCAGGAAGATTAGGCGTTTTCCTATCGGGTCGGCGCGCGGCTTTCGGCCGCGCTTTTTTTACGCGCGAAAAATACCCAAAATATGCTAAAATGATAAATAGTACTTATTTGTTCAAATGCCCGAACCGCGCGAATCATGAAATATCTGATCGTAGTCATACTCGTTTTGCTGTGCGCCCTCGCCCCCTGGTTCTGCGGAAGCAGGAGCGTGGATCTTTGCAAGGAGCGCTTCCAGTCCGTCTGCGCGGAGCTGGGCATGAACGAGCGTCCCTTCGAGACGAAGGTGGGATACCTGGAGTCTTCCCTCAGGCTGCGGGAGCCTTTTTCCACCACCGTGTCCTCCCTGGGCCTGAGGCCCGAGGTGGTCGACCTTTTCCGCGACAAGACCCTGAACGTCTCCACCGTTATTTACAACGGGCCGAAAAAACTCATGTGGGGCGCCGGCGTCACCTTCCTCTCCCTGGGAGGGCCGGACTGGAAAGTCAGCTGCCAGGAGTGGCTGACCAACAGGCTGGACGGCGGCTGCGAGCGCGTCCTTAAGTTCGACGACTGCGCCGGCGACGCGGGCGGCCTGGTGCTGGTCTTCCAGAACTGCGTTCTCAGGGAAAGCAAAAGCGGACGCTTCGGCGGGAAAAACGACACCTGGAAATTCGGCGCGGACAACTTCGCCCTCTGGCCCGGCGTGGCCGCGGCGGGACTCTCCTCGGAGAGCCGTTCCGACGGCCGGGTCTGGGAAAACCGCACCGCCGCCTCCCTTCTGAAACTTTTTGAGAGCCGGCTGAGCAACCTGGTCTTCACCGCCCGGGCCGAGTCGCCGGAAAAAGGCCGCGCGCGCTACGCCCTCGGCCTGAAGGCTTCGGAGCTCGCGCTGGACAAATCTGAGCTGGGCGAGACGGAGATCGAACTGAACTTTGACGGGCCCGAGCCGGAGATCTTGAGAAGGATCCTGGCCAGGACCGTCCGCCGCGGCTCCCTCCTGGATTCCCTGAAAGACGAGGACCCCGCCCGGATCGTAAGGAATTTCACGAAAGCGGAACTGACCGCCGCGGCCAAGGGACAAACGCCTTTCACGGCCAGGGTCTCCTTGTCTTTCAAGAACGAGTCGGCGCCCTCTTCCTGGGAGGAGCTTTTCGCGGGACTGTGTTTGGAAGCGGAATTCGAGGGCGGAAACGTGCCCGACTTCTGGGGGCTCCCGGCGCTGGCCGGGGACGGAAACAAGATCGTGATAACTTGCGGTCAGGATAAATTACTGATTAACGGAAAAGAGAAGCGATAGTTATGAAGATCATGCGCAAAGCGCCGTTATTGCTGATTCTGCTGCTGGCCGTTCTGGCGGTCCTGCCCTGTTTGAACGGTTATCTGGCGGAGCGGGAGATCCGCTCCTTCTTCCGGCGTTCCCCGCTGGGGGAGAAGGCGGTCCGAAGCTACGACAAGGGCTATCTGAGGTCTTTCTGCCAGCTGGAATTCAATGCCCTGGAGCTGCTGGGCGGCTATCTGGACGAAAACCAGAAGGCGGCCTGGATGGGGACGCTCACCTCCGTGGTGCTGCGCTCCTCCTTCGAGATCTACCACTGCCCCTCCTTGAAGGACAAGACTTTTTACTGCAAGGGCGAGGGCCAGACCGTGCTCATCGCCCCGGGCAACATCGAGAAGGAGATGGACCTGAAGGCCAGCCTGGGCTGGGACGCCTGTGTCAGGGCCTCCTTCGTCATCCCCGGCGGCAAGCTGCCCCTGGAGGCGCTGGAGACCGTGGCCCCGGGCTATTCCCTGGCCAATTCCATAGCCTGCGAAGTCAGGGACATCAGGGGCAGCCTCACCGTGCCGCTCTCTGGCAAGTCTACTTCCTTCGAGTGCCAGGCCGCGGGCGCCGACATGGGCTCCGGCGGCTTCACCAATTTCTTCCTGCGTGGCGGCAGCCGCATCCTGGGCGAGAATCTGATCGCCTATTCCGTGACGGGCACGCTGGAGGAAGTCACCGGCGGGAAGCTGAGCGCCGGCTCCGGCATCTGCGTGGTCAGCGGCTCCGTGAGCAACAAGCTGCACTTCACCAACCTCGACCTTGAGACCGAAGCCGCCTGGGACGGGGAAAAGCTGCCCCTGCGCCTGAACTTTTCCCTGGCCAACTGCCATCTGGGAAAATTCAACGAGTTCAGGACCAACCTCGCCTCCTTGAAGAAGGCCAAGAAGACCGGCTTCAACCTGGGCATCCTTTCCCAGGTGGCGGGCGCCCTGGAGAGCGCCAAGGAATTTCTGAGCTTTGGCCCCGCGGCCTCCTGCCTGGGCGAAACGGATTTCCCCGAAGGCACGGCCTCCTTCCGCTTCCGCTGCGACACCTCCAAGATCAGCCTGAACAACTGGCGGGAGATCCTGAGGCTCTCGGAGAAACTGGACGGCGGGCTCGACATAATCCTGCCCAAGGCCGCGGCGGCGGAGGGCGGAACGCTGGACAGGCTCCTGGTCAAAAACGGGGCGAAGACCGGCACCCTGGAGAATTTCCTGGAACTCAACGCCGGGCAGAGCAACGACTGCTACGTCATACACCAAAACCTGAGCGAGGTTTTCAGCCTGAAAAACTTTTAAACCCGATCTTGATTTCAAAAAGACTTTTCGGAGATAAAACATGAAGCGAACGCTTTTCCTGACATTACTTTTCGGCGCCCTCACCCTTCCCGCCGTGCGCATCACGGAGTTCATGGCTTCCAACAAGGGGACCATCAAGGATTCTTTCGGCGACAGTTCCGACTGGGTGGAGCTCTACAACGACGGCGACACCTTTTCCTTGGAAGGCTGGGGACTGACCGACAACGCGAAGAAGCCCCACAAATGGGATTTCCCCGCCACCAACTTCGTGGCCGGCACCTATATGCTCGTCTGGTGCTCCGACCGGGAGATCTCCGAGCCCGGCGAGGAGATGCACACCGGTTTCAAGCTTTCCGCCAGCGGCGAGTACTTAGGCCTTTATAACCCGGCGGGTCAGGTGGTCTCCGAATACGCGCCCACTTTCCCCGTGCAGTACGAGGACGTCAGTTACGGCGACGGCTGCAAGGTGACCACCGAGGAAATTATCCTAAGATCGACCAATTCCTTCTGCCGCTACCTGGTCCCCGAAAACGGCGACATCGACGGGATCTGGTACAGGTCCACCTTCGACGACTCCGCCTGGA
>DBWD01000124.1 GCA_002308555.1 bacterium UBP3_UBA1247 | reverse complement strand
CCCTTGTCAGGGAATTCGGCCGCCAGCTCCAGCAGGAAATGAACCTGCTGGTGGAAGCCAACAATCTCGAACGCTTCAACATTCAGAACCAAAACGAGCCGAGGCTCAAGCTCGTCAAGCTCTACCGCGACCTCAGTACCTCCCACATCCTGACGATGGAGTTCGTCACGGGCACCAAGATCTCCGACACCGAAAAACTCAAGAGTCTCGACCTCGATCTTAAGACCATCGCGAAGAACGGCGCCTCGGTGATCATCTCCCAGATCTTCGACCAGGGTTTCTTCCACGGCGACCCGCACCCCGGCAACATCCTTGTCCAGGATGACGGCAGGCTCTGCTTTTTGGACTTCGGCGCGATGGGCAAACTCACCAAAGAGCAGCGCATGCTCCTGGCCGAAGGGCTTGTGGCGGTGGTCCGCCGCAGGGACGACGAACTCCTGAGGGTCGTCCTTAAGCTCTCCTCCAACGGAGACGACATCAAGGACGTCAAAGAGCTCGGCAGGGACATTTCCGACTTTGTCGACACCTACGCCTACCTTCCCCTCAACCGCATCAAGGTCGACGAGATCCTCAACGATCTCATGAAGCTGCTTACCAAGCACGGCATTCTGCTTCCCCCGGAGATCAGCACGCTGGTAAAAGTGCTGGCCATGCTTGACGGCACCTACCTGGCCATAGACCCTGATTTCCAGGTCATGGAAGAGATGAAGCCCTACGCGCAAAAGCTCGTCCTGCAGAAGTTCGACCCAAGGAGGCTCGCCTCCGACATGACGCATACCAGCGCCGAGCTCTACCGCCTCTTGAGGGATCTGCCTGAGGAAGCCCGGGCGCTCATAAAGACCATCAAGAAAGCGGAATTAAAAGTCTCCGTAAGTTCCGGCAACTTGAGGCAGGTCCTGCGCACTTTCGACAAGGACGCCAACAGACTGGCCTACGCCCTCATCGTCTCCGCCCTCCTTATCGCCAGCGCCGTTGTCCTTCACACCCACACTCCGCCTGTCTGGCACGAAGTTTCCATCCTCGGCATCGTAGGCCTCGTCGTCTCCGCCACCATGGGGCTTTGGCTTTTGATCGCCATAGCGCGCTCCGGGCATCTGTGAGACGCCTTGAAAATCCTTGACCCCTTTGCTAAAATCCCTCTTCCAAAAAACAATTTAAGTTAAAAGCAATGAAAGAAGCCATCGCCAAAACGGAAGTCCTCATCGAGGCTCTTCCCTATATCCAGAAGTTCAAGAACCGCATCGTCGTCATCAAGTACGGCGGCTCCGCCATGGCGGAGGCGGGAGTTGACGAAGGGATACTCAAAGACATCGCCTTCATGCGCGCCGTGGGCATGTGCCCCGTGGTGGTGCACGGCGGCGGCAAGCACATTTCCAAGGCCATGGAGAAGGAGGGCATCGCCCCCAATTTCGTCAAGGGACTCCGCGTCACGGACGAGAGAACGATGCAAGTGGTGGAGGACGTGCTGGCCAACGTGGTCAACGCCCAGCTGGTTAAAAAACTTGAGGAATTAGGCTGCCCGGCCGAATCCTTGGTCGCCAGGCACACCCACACCATCTGCGTGGACAAGCTGAAAGGCACGGACGAGAACGGTAACCCCTTCGACTGGGGCTTCGTGGGGAAAGTCAGGCGCATCAACCCCAGGCGCATCTTCGAGACCATCATGAACGGCGCCGTGCCGGTGGTGGCCCCCATAGGCCGCGACCGCTCCGGACACGCCTACAACGTCAACGCCGACATCGCGGCTTCCGAGATCGCCGGCTGCCTTTCCGCGGAGAAACTGGTCTTCCTGACCAACGTTCCGGGCCTGATGCGGGATCCCCAGGATCCCAAGACCCTCATCTCCTCGGTGCACATGAGCGAGATACCGAACCTGGTCAAGGAAGGCATAATCAAGGGCGGCATGATCCCCAAGGTGGAAGCCTGCCTGGAAGCCATGAAGAACAACGTGAAGACCACCCACATCGTGGGCGGGGACATTCCCCACAGCCTGCTCCTGGAGATCTTCACCGACCGCGGCATCGGCACGCAGTTCCTATCAGACTGAACTAACGAGGACCAAAAAGTGAACGTTTACGAAAATTACGACAAGTACATAATGAAGACCTACACTAGGGTCAAGCCGGCCTTCGTGAAAGGGCAGGGCTCCTGGGTCTTCGACGCGGAAGGAAACAAATACCTGGACTTTTTCCCCGGCTGGGGCACGGGCCTTCTGGGCCACTGCCACCCTAAAGTCGTGAAAGCAGTGCAGGAACAGGCAGCCAGGCTCATCCATCTTCCCAACAACTACTACAACGTGCTGCAGCCCGAGCTGGCCGAGCTGGTCATCAAGCGTTCCTTCCCCGGCAAGATCTTCTTCTGCAATTCCGGCGCGGAAGCCATAGAGGGTTCCATGAAAGTGGCCCGCAACTGGGGCAAGGACAAGGGCAGGTACAAATTCGTCACCACCTTCAATTCCTTTCACGGCCGCACCTTCGGCGCGCTGACCGCCACGGCCCAGGAAAAATACCAGGCTCCCTTCAAGCCTCTGGTCCCCGGTTTCAGCTACGTTCCCTACGACGACCTCGAGGCCATGGACAAGGCCGTGGACAGCGAGACCGCGGCGGTCATACTCGAGCCCGTGCAGGGCGAGGGCGGCGTCAACATCCCCTCTAAAGAATTCATGCGGGGGCTCCGGGAACTTTGCGACAAAAAAGGCTGCCTTTTGATCTGCGACGAAGTCCAGACCGGCGTGGGGCGCTGCGGCTATTGGTTCGGCCACCAGCATTTCGGCATAACTCCCGACATCATGGCCGTGGCCAAGATCGCCGGCTCCGGCGCGCCCGTGGGCATGATCGTGGCCAAGCCGGAAATAGCCGACCTCATGCAGCCCGGCTACCACGGCTCCACCTACGGCGGCAACCCATTGGTCTGCGCCGCGGCCATCGCCACCTTCCAGGCTATCGAAGAGGAAGACATCCTCGGCAAGGCCAAAGCCCTCAAGGAGAAATTCGACGGCTACGCCAAACGCTTCAAGGAAAAATACGACGTGGTCAAGGACTACCGCGGCCTGGGCGCCATCTACGGCATCGAGCTCAAGGTCCCCGGCGCCCCGGTCTGCGCCTACGCCCTGGAGAAAGGCGTGCTGGCCAACTGCACCCACAACGTGGTGCTGAGGTTCCTGCCCTCCGCCCTTATGACGGACGAGGAACTGGAGTTCGGCATGGGCGTCCTGGAGGAAGGCATCGCCAAACTGTAAAGCGCGGCGCCGCCACAAAGCAAAAAAGCAGGGGAGACCCTGCTTTTTTTATTCCGGAAGAAGCCGCGCCAGCTCCAGAAATTTGCCCGGAGCGATCTCCTCCGCCCTGGCCAGGGGAGGGATCCCGGCTTTCTCGAAATAAGCGGGAGGTATCTTGAACGTCTCCAGGTTCGAACGGAGAAGTTTCCGGCGCCGGGCGAAGGCGGCTTTGACTATCGCGACGGTCTTCAGCCAGAGGGAATATTCCGGCCAGGTGAGCGGGCCGGCCTGGAAGACCGCGGAATCCACGTTGGGGCGGGGGTAGAAATTGTCTTTTTTAACGAGGCCGGCGCAGCGCGTTTCCCCCAGGATCAGAAGCAGCGCGTTCAGGGCGCCGTAGCGTTCCTCGCCCGGCTTTTTCGCCAGCCTTTGGACTTCCTCCTTCTGGAGGGTAAAGGTCAGGCTTCGCCATTTCACGCCGCAGGTGAGAAGTTTCATGAGGATCTCCTTGACGGCGTAATAGGGTAAGTTGGCCGCGACTTTGCCGCATTCCTCGTATTCTTCCGGAGGGAGCTTCAGAAAATCGGCGTTGATCAACCGGCCTTGGAATTCCGGATGAAGCTCGGGCCAGAGATCCGTCAGGCGCTTGTCGATCTCGCAGGCGGTGACCAGCGCCCCGGCTTCTTCCAGGGCCGCGGTCAGATGGCCGAGGCCCGGGCCGATCTCCAGGACGCGGTCTCCCGCCTCTATGCCGGCGGCTTCCGTTATTTTCTGGCATTCCCTGCGGTGGAAAAGAAAATTCTGGCCCAGGGTCCGCTTGGCCTTCAGGCCGTTTTCCTCAAGGAGAGCCTTGAGCGGGGAGAGATGCCAAAGCTCTTCTTTCACGCCAGTCTTATCGCGAGACGGAGGGCTTCCAGGGCGGAGCCGTAGTCGGCCTCGCCTTTGCCGGCCAGGTCGTAGGCCGTGCCGTGGTCCGGGGAAGTCCGGATGAAAGGCAGGCCCAGGGTGACGTTCACGGCGCGCTCAAAGGCCAGGAGTTTGACGGGAATGAGGCCCTGGTCGTGATACATGGCCACCACGACGTCGTAGCGGCCTTCCCGGGCGAAATGGAAGACGGTGTCGGAGGGCAGAGGTCCCCTGGCGTCGATGCCGATGATGGTGGCGTCCTCGACCGCGGGCGCTATGATCTCGGAATCCTCGCTGCCCAGCAGCCCGCTTTCCCCGGCGTGGGGGTTGAGTCCGCAGACCGCCACCACGGGCGCCTCAACGCCCAAGCCGCGGGCCATTTTGTCCGCCTGGACGATCTTCTGCAGGACTTTTTCCGGGGTAAGGCTTTTCGCCACGCTCATCAAAGGCTGGTGATGGGTGACCAGGACCACTTTCAGTTCCGGGGTGTAAAAAGCCATGGCGTGGTCCGGGGAATTGGTCAGCTTGGCCAGAAGGTCCGTGTGGCCCACGGTCTTGAGGCCCGCCAGGCTGACACCCTCCTTGTTCAGGGGAGCGGTCACCATGGCCCGGCCTTCCCCGGCCAGGCAGTATCTCGCGGCGGCTTCCACACATTTCACGGCGAAATTGCCGCACTGGGCGGAGACCCTGCCCAATTTGTATTCCTTGGGGAAAGCCTCCAGGAGCGTTTCGTCGCAAAACTCTTCTTCCGGAAGATCCAGATCGAGTTTTTCGGCGGTCTCCCGCCAGAAAGGGAGAGGGCCGGCGAAAAGGAAGCGCGCTTCGCTTTCCTCTTTTATTTCCTGCCAGGCTTTCAGCATGACTTCCGGCCCCACGCCGGCGATGTCGCCCGGGGTTATCACAATTTCAAGAGACATAATATTTCCTTGGCGGCTTTGCTGCCCAGGTCGCCCGTGCCCAGGGAGGCTTTGACTTCCCCGAGATCCAGGACGGTCTTCTGGTAGGCGTTTTCGTCTTCCAGATATTTGAGAGCCCATGGAACGATGCGCTCGGGCGTCATCTGATACTGGATGAATTCCTGCACGATGCGTCTTTGGGCGATGATGTTGGCGAGGTTGATGAAGGGGATCTTCATGGCGATCCTGGCCAGGAAGAAAGAAATGTAGTTGAGATAGTAGAGCACCAGTATGGGCTTGCCCAGGAGGGCGGCCTCGAAGGCCGCTGTGCCGGAGGTGACGAGGACGACCTTGGAGAGATTGACTATGTCGTACATGCCCTCGTCGATGAGGCGGTAGTTTTCCATCCCGCTCCTGGCCAGGGCTCGCTGGAGGAGCGGCTTGAGGCCGGGCCGGGCGCAGGAGATCAAAAAGAAAGCGTCGGGATGCTTTTCGGTGATGCGCTTGGCGCTTTCCAGCATGGTGGGGAAGATCCACTTGATCTCGTTTTCCCTGCTGCCGGGAAGGAGTGCTATCAGTTCCTTGTTATCGGGAATGTCGTTTGTTTTCAGAAAATCAGGGTCAGGCTGGAACCGGTCGATCTTGTTGACGATCCAATGGCCGATGTGGCGGACCAGCATTTTGGTGGGCTTTTTGAATTTGTGCTCGGTTATTTGGAGCGTGTCGTTTTTGACCAGCCACTGCCCGCCCTTTTCATAGACGTCCACTTCGAAGGGGAACAGGACCATCATGAGGGAAATGCATTCCCTCACGGTGTTGATCCGGGAGTGGCCCCAGGCCCAGAGCTGGGGGCTGACCAGATAGATGAGCGGGAGATCCGGATAGAGCTTGTGGAGCTTCTTGGTCAGAGCCAGGTTGAAGCCGGGATAGTCGATGAAGACCACCGCGTCCGGCCTGTCTTCCTTTATGGTCTTGAGGACGGAGTTGTAGACCCGCCTGATCCTGGGGTAATGTTTGATCACCTCGATGACGCCGATGACGGAAAGCTCGGTGATGTTGTGGGTGAGCCTCAAGCCCGCTTTTTCCATCTCCGGGCCGCCGATGCCGTAGAGGTCGAGGTCGGGCCTGGCTTTCTTCAGTTCCCTGACGGCGTAGGAGCCGCAAAGGTCGCCCGAGGGTTCGCCGGCTATGAAGAAGATCTTGGGCATTACCTGGCCCTCAGCTTGATGATGGAATCGACGAGCATGTAGATGCCGGCAAGAATCGCGAAGATGGAGAAGTAAAGCTTCATCTGCAGCGCGTCAAGATTCTTGGCGATCAGGGAGGCAAAGTAGGAGAACACGAGCATCAAAAGGACCAGGACGCAGGCGATCTTGATGTCCACCCAGCCTTTCTTGTAATACTCCCAGACGGCGAAGAAGGTGAC
>DBWD01000029.1:363-4264 GCA_002308555.1 bacterium UBP3_UBA1247 | reverse complement strand
GCGATGATGAAGAGCTGGCATTCGCTGTTGTTGATGCCGTTGGCGTTGCAGACCATCTTCTCCAGAAGGACTTCGTTTTCGGGATCTTCGTTATAACTATATATATCAAGCACGGCGACCACGCGGTCCTGTGTGAGATGCAAATGGTATTTGACGTTCGCCTGGGCTTCCGTTTGGGAAACATTCCAGAGGTCGAACTTGTTGTCGGGGCTGATGCCAACGTAATTCTTCGGGCCGGCGCCGTTGAAACCCATAAGGCGCCGCTTGGGATAATTGAGGGTGGTGAACTCTAAAACGCAGTCAAGTTCGGAAAGGGAAGAGCCGTACTGGTTGATGCCGGTGTTGATGTAGCCGCCCTTGGATTCGAGCCAGTTGGCCGAGACGAGATTGGAGGGCAGCTCGCAGTGAGCTGAGAGGGCGCAGAGGCCCAGAAAGAGAATTGTTTTGAGTACTGATTTCATGAGGGGGTTTCCCAAATTGATAAAACCAGTGACCCATTATACTAAAAAGTGCCCCTCAAAATCAAGCGCATATCATAATCGCCTGAAAACCGGTTCGGGCGAATGACGCTTATATTAGCTGAAATCAGTAAGATGACCCAGGACCCTCAGACCCGCCGTAAAGAGGAACTTTATGTCGGAAAACGAGCGGATCGAGGTAATTTTTCGCCAGACGAAAGCCGGGCTCAGGAAGGCGCGGTAGATCTCCCTTGTGAGGCGCATGATCTCTTCCTCGCCCAGGGAAGACTTCATGACCGGGCGCCGCATGTCGTAGTCCTCGTAGTTCTCCGTCAGGAGCCAGCCCTTTTCTTTGCATTCCCTGTGCAGGGGAGTGCCGGGGTAGGGGATGCAGACGGTGGCCTGCAGGGTGTCGATATAGCCGAGGCGGAAAAGTTTTTTCGCGAAGGCCACGGTCCTTTCGGCGTCCTCCGTGGTCTCCCAGGGATAGCCCAGCATGATGGTCACGTGGGGCATCAGCCCGGCCTCCTTGCAGAGCTTGGCGCCGGACTCGATCTTTTCCAGCGTTATGCCTTTGTTTATGCGGTCCAGGGTGGCCTGGTTCCCGCTCTCCAAGCCGAAGAGCACGAAGCGGAAATTCGCCTGCTTCATCAATTCGTAGCCTTCCCTGTCCAGGCCGTCGAAGCGCATGTTGCAGCCGAAGACCGCCTTCTTGTTGTAGCCGTTCTCTATAAGGAGCCGGCAGAATTTCTTCATCTTCTCCCCGGCGAAC
Organism: bacterium UBP3_UBA1247; assembly: GCA_002308555.1. The sequence goes on along the minus strand of DBWD01000029.1, from coordinate 3,034 downwards.
ATGCTGCCCGCGTCGTCGAAGATCTCCTTCACATGGTAGTTGTCGATCACGTGCTTCACTTCCGCGAAGAGTCTTTCCGGGGTGAAGCTGCGGTAGCTGCCGCAGGGGTTCAGGGTGTTGTCCCAGACGCAGAACGTGCATTTGCCCCACCAGCAGTCCCGGCCGCTGTAGACGTAAGTTCCCGGCGTGAATTTGAAGTTGCCGTTCTCGTAGGCGTAGAGCCGCCATTTGGTCAGATCCCGGTCGATGAAAGGGAGGGAGTTGAGATCGTGATCGAGCAGCGCTTTCCCGGTGAAGAAAACGCCTCCCAGGTTCTCCGCGTTTCCGACTTTTATTCTCTTCGCTTTTTCGCTCACGTAGAAACCTGGCGGGAGAGGCGTTCCTTTCTCGAGATGGTCGGCGAGATCCAGGAGCAGGAAATCGTAATCCCCTCCGGTGATGACGACGTCTACCCGGGAGTTGGAAAAGGATTCCAGGGGCTCGGCGGTGACGTGGTCGCCCACCAAAACGAAGAGGGTCTCGGGAAGCTTATCCTTGAGGGCGTCGATGATCTTCCAGTGCTTTCTTATGACCGGGCATTTGCTCTCGAAGACCACGACGTCGGGAGACGCGCCAAGCAGCTCTTTCTCCCATTCTTCATAAGTCTTTTTCTCCGCTATGCCGTCCTGCCAATAGACTTCGTGCCCGTTTTCCTTAAGAAGCGTGGCGGCGTAAGCCGGCACCATGGGATAGATGTAGGTGGGCTTGTGGAAGTACTGGAACTGCCTGTTCTGGCCGAGAAGGGGAACGCCCTTTTCGCTGGGAATGGGAGGATAGCTTACGGAGATCTTCATCTGTTAGAAGTCGAACTCGAATGAGGCGCGGTTTTTCGTCCACCAGGCCTTGGCTTCGTCGTAGGTCTCGAACTCCTCGTCCGTGAGGAATTCCAAGGCTTCCTTGCTGGCTTCCCGCACGTCCTCGTAATCGGAAAGAAGCCCGTCGTAGACCAGAATGTCCACGGCGCCCTTGTCCGGAATGTCCTCGATGCACTGCAGGGCGCCTTCCCTGACGCTTTCGCTGGTGTCGCTCATGGCGGTCTTGATGGTGGGCAGCGCGGCGGGATTCTCGGAGATGAACAGGAGGTCCATGACGCCTTCCCGGATCTCCTCGTTCTCGTCCTTGAGGGCTTTCTGCAGGGCGTCGTTGATCCTTTCGCTCTTGACGTCCATCAGAGCGTCCAGGGCGACGAGCCTAAGGTCGGGCTCGGGATCGTCCAGGGCTTTCATCACCACGGGGACCACTTCCTCGCTGTTGATGTTCATGATGGCGTCCAGGGCCACTTCGCGGACCACCGGGTCGTCGTCGTCCAAGGCCAGCTCGATGGTGGGTAGGATGTCCGGGTGGTCGATTCCGATGAGGTTCTCAAGGGCGGCTATCTTGCTGTCGGAATCGGCGCCCTGTCTGAGCAGCAGGGTGGCGTCCTCTATGAGGCGCTTGGCGCCGTCGGATACAGGGAAGAAGCCGGGGCTCATCTCCACGTCCTCCTCCGTCTCCTCTTTCCTGGCTTTCTTTTCTTCGCGGAATTCGTCGCGCAGCAGTTTCAGGGCGGCGGCCCGGTCTGCTTCCTCCAGCCCGCTCAGGGTCTCCTTGATCTTTTTCCCGCGGCTCTGGCGGGCGCCGGTGGCCTTTACTTCCCTGGTTTCCGGGGCGGATGTCTGCTCCGGGGCTTTGTCTTTTTTGCAGGCGCTGAAGGCGGCGGCGGTCAAGACGAGCAAAAACAGTAAGGTAACTTTTCTCAACATATCACGAAACACGGCCCGGGGTTTACGAGCCTCCGATTTAATTTTACAACAAAATGTGTTTTTGATTTAAGCAGGACCTGATCTGGAGGGCCAGCTCATCCGGGGAGAATTTGTCGCTCTCCAAAACGATATCCGGGGAAAGCGGCTCCTCGTAAGGGGCGTCCAGGCCGGTGAAGTTTTTGATCTCGCCCGCCCGGGCCTTTTTGTAGAGCCCCTTGGGGTCCCTGCTCTCGCAGGCGGCCAGGCTGCATTTCACGTAGATCTCCAGGAAGGGCAGGCCGGCTTTCTCCGCGATCTCCCTGGCCCTGGCGCGGTCCTCCCGGTAGGGGGAGATGAAGGCCACGCTGACGATGGTGCCGGAGTCCGCGAAGAGCTTGGCGACTTCGCCCACCCGGCGGATGTTCTCCCGGCGGTCCTTCTCCTCGAAGCCCAGGTCGCTGTTCAGGCCGAACCTGACGTTGTCGCCGTCCAAAAGGTACGTTTGCGCGCCCTGCCCGGCCAGCAGCTCCTCGAGCTTGTTGGCCGCGGTTGATTTGCCGCTGCCGGAAAGTCCGGTGAACCAGAGGACGCAGCCTTTGTGGCCGTTCCTGGCTTCCCTTTTTTCCCTGGAGACGCTTTGGGCGTGCCAGACGATGTTTCTGTCTTGGTCGGGCATAAGATCAGAAGTTGGCGTTCTTGGGAGTCCTGGGGAAGGGGATGACGTCCCTGATGTTGGCGATGCCGGTCACGAAGAGGATGATCCTCTCGAAGCCCAGGCCGAAGCCGGAGTGGGGCACGGTGCCGAAGCGCCTGAGGTCGCGGTACCACCAGTATTCCTCCTTCTTCATGCCCAGCTCGTCGATGCGGCGGTCCATGACTTCCAGGTCTTCCTCGCGCTGGCTGCCGCCGAT
>DBWD01000029.1:0-251 GCA_002308555.1 bacterium UBP3_UBA1247 | reverse complement strand
TCGCCCCAGTTGATGGGGAACTCCCATTTGCGGTCGGCCTTGGCGAGGATCTCCAGGGCGCGGGTGTAGGTGCAGCGCTCGAATTCCTGGCCCAATATCTCGTTAAGCTGGGCTTTGAGTCCGGGCTGGACGCGCTGGTCGAAGAAGTCTATCTCCGCGGGGCATTTTTCCAAAACGGTCTTGACGATGTGCTTCACGAAAGCCTCGGCCACCCGCATGTTGTCGTCCAGGTCGGCGAAGGCCATCTCCGG
>DBWD01000090.1:11526-13368 GCA_002308555.1 bacterium UBP3_UBA1247 | reverse complement strand
TACCGGCTGCATCGGCAAATTCCTGCCGGTCGAAAAGATATTGAAAGGCATCCCCGAGATCGTCCTGAAACTGGAGGATTCTCCCGAGGCCGAAGAGGCCGCGGCCCAGGGCATACTGACCACCGACCTGGTCAAAAAGCAGTCCAAGAGGGACGCCAAGCTGAGCAAGGGCACGGTGAGAGTGGGCGGCATGTGCAAAGGCTCCGGCATGATCGCCCCCAACATGGCCACCATGCTGGCCTATGTCACCACCGACGCCAAGGTCGAACCGGAGATTTTGCAAGCGCTCTTCAGCAAGGCGGTCAAGGCGAGCTTCAACCACGTTTCCGTGGACGGCGACACCTCCACCAACGACAGCGCTTTCCTTTTCGCCTCCGGAGAGAGCGGCGTGCCCGTCAAGACCAAGAAAGACCAGGCGGTCTTCTACCAGGCTTTGGAAGAAGTCTGCGTGGAGCTGGCCAAGGCCATCGCCAGGGACGGCGAGGGCGCTACGAAATTCGTGGAAGTGACGGTTGAGGGCTGCAAGGACGATCACGACGCCGAGATCATCGCCAAGACCATCGCCAATTCGCCGCTGGTGAAAACGAGCATCTGCGGCGGCGATCCCAACTGGGGCCGCATCCTGGCGGCCGCGGGAAGGGCGGGCGTTCCCTACGACCAGTACGACGTGGACCTCTACATGGGTGATCTTTGCGCGGCCAAGGGCGGTATGAATTCCGGCGTTCCCAGGGAAAAGCTGGCCAAAGAGTACGGCAAAAAGGAAGTCAGTGTGAGGCTGGTGATAGGGAAGGGCAAAGGCCGTTTCACAGCCTGGACCTGCGACATGACCCACGGCTACATCGACATCAACGTCGACTACACATAAGCTGAGCGCGGGAAGAGGGGATGACTATTGACTTTCAAACCCTCATTTAATATAATCCTAGGCATGCTTTTGAAAATCGCAGAGCCGAAATAGCTCAGTCGGTAGAGCGGCGGTTTTGTAAACCGCAGGTCATCGGTTCAAGTCCGATTTTCGGCTCCAGTTCTTTTGAGAATCGATATTTATGGAGGGGTACCGAAGTGGTCAAACGGGGCAGACTGTAAATCTGTTGGCACTGCCTTCGATGGTTCGATCCCATCCCCCTCCACCATTAATATTCCGTGGGAATTTACGACAATTGCTCCACGTTAAACAGTGCTAAAGGTCAAGCGGTCCGTTGCTTTTAGCAGCGGACCATTTTTTTAAGATGACAGCCAAGAAAGAAGAACAAGTTAGACCGGCTGACTGGGAGGATCCCAGCGTCAGCTCGAGCGTCAGGGACGACGCTCCCAGAGTGATCGTGCAGAAGCAAGTTCTGCACGTGGGGGGCCCTTATGTCCTGGAAAACGGCGACAGCCTTCCCGAACTGGACGTGGTCTACGAGACCTTCGGAACGCTCAACAAGAAAAAAGACAACGCCATCCTGGTCATCCACGCCCTGACCGGCGACTCCCATTGCTGCGGCTATTACACCTATTATCCCACGGAAAAGGCCGGCTGGTGGAGCAGTCTCATAGGCCCCGGAAAAGCCATCGACACGAACAAGTATTTCGTCATCTGCACCAACAATCTGGGCGGCTGTTCCAACGACGTCTATCCTCCCGTGGAGGGAGCGCCCTCCCACACCACCAATCCCGCCAGCGTCGATCCCAGGACGGGCAAACGCTACAACATGACTTTCCCGGACTACACCTTCGGAGACTGCGTGAACGTGCAGAAACTGGTGGTGGATCATTTCGGAATCAAGAGGCTTCTGGCGGTAGTGGGCGGCTCCATGGGCGGCATGATGACGCTGGAATGGGCCAGAAGATATCCCGACA
>DBWD01000090.1:9210-11462 GCA_002308555.1 bacterium UBP3_UBA1247 | reverse complement strand
GGGGAGGCGACTATCCCGACAACGATCCTCCCGCGGGCGGCCTGGCGGTCGCCAGGATGATCGCGCACATCACCTACCTTTCCCAGCAGAGCATGCGCGCCAAGTTCGGCCGCCGGAAACAGCAAAGGAACGGCAAGGTGACCGACCAGTTCGAGGTGGAAAGCTACCTTGAGCACCAGGGCAACTCCTTCGTCAAGCGTTTCGACGCCAACAGCTATCTCTACATCACGGAAGCATTGGACGATTACGACCTCATCAGGAAAGGGGAGACCCTGGACGACGCGGTGGCCAATTTCAAATGCCTGACCCTGATGCTTTCATTCCGCACGGACTGGCTTTTCCCCACCAAGGAGGCCAGCGAAGTGGCGGAGGCTTTGCGCCGGCAGGGGAAAATAGTAGAATTTAACGAGGTGGACAGCGAAAAGGGCCACGACGGTTTTCTGATTGATTTCGCCAAATACGAAAACCTGGTGGCTTGCTTCCTGGAAAGAGTCTATCTTAACTACAACAAACAGATCTGAACCATGCTTGTCTGGAACGCCCTGAACATATCGGGCCTGGTGCTTCTCGCCCTTATGCTCCTGTACTGGTACCGCACCTGTTAACGTCCGGCAAGCCTTTTCACGCTTTCCCTGGCTTTGGCGACGATCTCCTCCTCGCCTTCCACTTTTCTTCCTCTCATAAGTATCTCCCCGCCGCAGATGACGGTGTCCACGCATTCGTTGGAAGCGGAATAGACAATGTTTGAGACCATGTCGTAGCAGGGGACCATGCAGGGAATGTTTAGATCTATGAGAAGACAGTCAGCCTCTTTTCCAACCATGATATCGCCGCTGTTTACGCCCGCGGCCTTCGCGCCAACTTTGGAGGCCATCTGGCAGATCTCAACGGCCGGCGCGGCCACAGGGTCTTTCCAGGCCACCTTGGCCATCAGGGCCGCCTGGCGCATGGTTTGGAACATACTGAGGTCGTTGGAGGAGCAGCAGCCGTCCGTACCCAGGACCATCCTGACGCCGGCCGCCTTGCAGCGCTTGTAGGGAAAGACGCCGGAAGCCAGCTTCATGTTGCTGCCCGGCACGTGCACCGCGAAGGTTTTCCTTTCCGCCATGATCTTTATGTCCTCGTCCGTCAGATGGACGCAGTGGGCGGCGATCGTAGTCTCTTTCAGAATGCCCAGGCTGTCGAGATAGGCGACCGGGGTCGCGCCGAAATCCCTCAAGCTGTCCTTGACTTCCGTTTCGGTCTCGGAAACGTGGATATGGAGGATCAAGCCGTGATCCTCGGCGATCTTTTTGGCCTTCAGAAGCGTTTCCTTATTGACGCTGTAGATGGCGTGGGGCGCGCAGGAGAGCTGCACTTTGCCCCTGAATTCGTCGATCCTTTCCAGACATTCGCGGTTCTGCCTTTCCGCCTCCTCGTTGGAATTGAGGAAAAGCAAGCCGATGCGGGCCCTGATGCCCATTTCCTTGGCGGCCCGGGCGGCCGCCTGGGGGAACCAGTACATGTCATCGAAATGGACCGTGCCGCTCTTTATCATTTCGAGAATGGCGAGCCTGGTCCCGTTGTAGATATCCTCTTCCGTAAGCTTGGCCTCAAAAGGCCAGACGTGCTCGTGCAGCCAGGCGAAGAGCTCGATGTCGTCGGCGAAGCCGCGCATCAGGGTCATGGCCGCGTGGCCGTGCAGATTGTAGAAGGCCGGCGTCAGGGCGAAGCCAGAGCCGTCGATAACGTTCTCGTCCGGCAGGGGAGAGAGGGGAACGGAGGAGACGCAGGAGAATTTCCCGTCAGAGATCCTGACATCGACATTTTCGCCCTTAAGGAGGACGTTCCTGATAAGCATAGCGTTTTTCATACATTGCTATTTTAGCATAATGCGCGGTTGGAAAAAGAGGCGGATTTTGCTACAATTTCTTAACAATTAAAAAATCCGGAGGAAACATGCTGTCTGACATCGAGATCGCCCAAAGCTGCAAAATGAAAGAGATCACCGCGCTCGCCGAAGAGTGGGGGATAAAGAATGAGGAACTGGAGCCCTACGGCCACTACAAGGCCAAACTTTCCGAAAAGCTCTACCAGCGTCTGGCCGACAAGCCCGACGGCAAGCTGATCCTGGTCACCGCCATCAACCCGACTCCCGCCGGCGAAGGCAAGACCACCGTTTCCGTAGGCCTGGCCCAGGCCATGAACAGGCTGGGCAAGAAGACCATGCTGGCGCTGCGCGAACCCTCCCTGGGCCCGGTCTTCGGCGTCAA
>DBWD01000090.1:8954-9188 GCA_002308555.1 bacterium UBP3_UBA1247 | reverse complement strand
ATGGAGGACATCAACCTCCACTTCACCGGCGACATCCACGCCATCACCGCCACCAACAATCTTCTCTGCGCTCTCATTGACAACCACATACAGCAGGGGAACCAGCTGGGCATCGACCCCAGGAGGATCCTTTTCAAACGCTGCCTGGACATGAACGACCGCGCCTTGAGGCAGATCGTCATCGGCTTGGGCGGCAAGCCCAACGGCACGCCCAGGGAAGACGGCTTCCAGATC
>DBWD01000090.1:8057-8945 GCA_002308555.1 bacterium UBP3_UBA1247 | reverse complement strand
GATCATGGCGGTCTTCTGCCTGGCCAAGAACCTGGACGACCTGAAGGAACGCCTGAACAACATCCTCGTCGGCTACACTTACACCGGTCAGCCGGTGGACGTCAGGGAACTGGGCTGCGGCGGCGCTTTGACCGCCATGCTGAAAGACGCCATCGATCCCAACCTGGTCCAGACGCTGGAGGGGACTCCCGCGCTGATCCACGGCGGGCCTTTCGCCAACATCGCCCACGGCTGCAACAGCGTGAGGGCCACCAGGCTGGCCCTGAAACTGGGGGACTACTGCGTCACGGAAGCCGGCTTCGGCAGCGACCTGGGCGCCGAGAAATTCTTCGACATCAAGTGCCGCTACGCCGGCCTCAAGCCCAGCTGCGTCGTTCTGGTGGCGACCATCCGCGCCCTCAAGTACAACGGCGGCGTGCCCAAGACGGAACTGAAGACCGAGAACGTGGAAGCCCTCAAAAAAGGCCTCGTGAACCTCGAGACCCACGTGGAGAACCTCAAGAAATTCGGTCTGCCGGTGGTGGCGGCCATCAACCGCTTCGAAAGCGACACGGACGCCGAGATAGCGGCTCTGCACGACTGCTGCGAAAGGCTGCAGATCCCGGTCTCCCTGACGGAAGTCTTCGCCAAGGGCGGCGAGGGCGGCCTCGACCTGGCTCAGAAGGTGACGGAGATCGTGGACAAGGGCAGCGCGGATTTCCGCTTCCTCTACGACCTGGACCTTTCCATCAAGGAAAAACTGGAGAAGATCGCCAGGGAGATCTACCGCGCCGACGGCGTCAACTTCGACGGCAAGGCTCAGAAGATGCTCAAGGAGATCGACGACATGCAGCTCAGCCATCTGCCGGTCTGCGTCGCCAAGACCCAGTATTCGCTTTCCGACGATCC
>DBWD01000090.1:3420-8022 GCA_002308555.1 bacterium UBP3_UBA1247 | reverse complement strand
GATCTCCGCGGGCGCCGGCTTTATCGTGGCCCTGACAGGGGACATCATGACCATGCCCGGCCTGCCCAAGGTCCCGGCGGCCATGAACATCGACTGCTTCTACGACGAAAAGACAGGCACGGGCGTCATAACCGGCCTCTTTTGATCGAATGGATCCCGCGAGCACATGGATACTGGCCGTTTTCGGCCTGTTCATAGTCTGTTTACTGGGCTATATCATCTTCTGGACTAAGAAAGCCGATAAAAACTTCCAGGAACAGACTAATAAAGAGCTGCAGCAGAAGGCTTTGGAAGATGCCGGCCTGGACAACGTCAAGAAAGACATAGGGGACTTGAAAAGCTATGTCGCGGAACGTTTCGGCAAGATCGAGGAAGCCCAGACCAACGTAAAAGACCTCGGAAGCGCCGTAAACGAGCTGAAGACCGTCCTGAAGGGCAACCAGAGCCGCGGCCGTTACGGCGAAATGCAGCTTAAATTGCTTTTGGAGAACACTTTCGGTAATACGAAGGGTTTGTATGCCGAGCAATACGTATTAAAAGGCGAAAACGTCAGGCCGGACGCGGTCATATTCCTGCCTGAGCCGGACAAACTTTTGTGCGTCGATTCCAAGTTTCCTTACGCGGAATATCAGGATCTTTTCAAGGAAGATGTGTCGGAAGAACACAGAAACGCCCTTAAAACGTCTTTCCGTGCCGCGATAAAGGGACATATCACGACCATAAAGAACAAATATATAATAGAAGGCGAGACTTCGCCTTATGCCGTGATGTTCATCCCGAACGACGGAATCTTTTACTATATTCATGTGGAAATGTACGAACTGGCGGAGTACGCCAGAAGCGTTAACGTCATTTTAAGCTCGCCGGGAACATTGCAGCCGATACTGGCGACCATAAGTTCGTTCTGGCGGGAATACAGGCGGAACGAAAATTTGAAAGAGATCAGCAAACAGATCAAGGATCTCAACACGGCTTTCAACGTTTTTAGCAATTCCTGGACGCCTTTCAGCAACAATTTCGACAAGGCTTACGAAGCCAAACTAAAAGTCCAGGAAGAATTGGCCAGACTCCAGTCCAAGCTGGAGAAAATAACCGATCCGGAGTAGTCGGACCCCTTATAGACCGATTTTCATTTCAGCATAGGCTCAACTTAACATAAGATATATTATGCGACATTTAAACGGCCGAAAATCCGCGCCAATAAAGGAAACTTTTAAATCTTCCCCACCGGGTCGTCTTTGGAATTGTCCCTGACTTTGCCGCCCAATATGGCCAATATTTCGCCGGCCATATAACATGATCCGCATATGACGATATTGCCTTCGGAAATTGTTTTGAGATCCGCCAGGGCTTCCTCGGCCGACCGAAATCCTTTCGCGAATCTCGGATCGCCGGGATATATCTTTGCCACGGTTTGACGCCATTCCTCGAGGCTCAATTTTCGTTCGTTTTGGGGTTCGATATAGGAAAATGTCCCGGCTATGGGAGCCAATATCTCCAGGGCGAGTTTGGGGTCCTTTTCGGCCAGCATGCCGAAATAGATATGCCACCCTTCCCCGGGTTTCAGCTCTTCCAGGGACTCCCTGAGGGCCTGCCAGCCCTGGGCGTTGTGGGCGCAGTCCAGGATAGTCAGCGGGTCTTTGCCCAATAATTGGAAACGTCCGGGCCATATGGCGTGCCTGACGCCGCTCAATATATCTATAGTATCTATTTTTAGATAGTTAGCAATTGATATGGCCAAGGCCGCGTTTTTGTATTGGTAATGGCCCAACAGTCCTAATTGGGCGTTATAAATGCCAATTTCCGGCAAACTTACAAAATATTTGGCGGGATGGATCAGCCCCTCTTCATACTTAACATAACAGCAAGGCGCCCCTAGTCTAAGAGCCTCTCTTTCAATAACTTCTCTTGCCTCATCCTGGCAAGTATGGAACAAGGGTATTTTGGGCCTGATAATACCCGCTTTTTCTTTGGCTATCTCGGCGATAGTATGGCCCAGATACTGGGTGTGTTCCAGTCCTATGCCGGTAATGGCCGTAACATAGGGTTCTATGGCGCTGGTGGCGTCCAGACGCCCTCCCAGCCCTGTTTCCCAGACAACGTAGTCGACTCCCCTTTCGCAGAAATAAAGCCAGGCTATGACGGTCAGGTATTCGAAGAAGGTCAGTTCAATATTAAGGTCTTTGACTTCTATGGCCAGTTTCTCGAAGTCCGTCTCCCCTATCATCTCGCCGTTTATTTGGATCCGCTCCCGGAGTTCGACCAGGTGCGGCGAAGTGAAGAGGCCGACTTTGAAATTGGCTTCCCTCAAAATGGAATACAGGAAGGCGCAGGTGCTGCCCTTGCCGTTGGTGCCGGCGACGTGGAGGAACTTGGGATCGTTCTTTATGGAATGGCGTTTTTTCAGAAGCGCCACGGCCTTCTCGGTGTTTTCCAGCCCCGGGCGCACGCCGAAGGTGCGGAGCGAGCAGAGATATTCCCCGATGCTCATACCGCCGTCAGGTCGCCTTTGATTAGTTCCAGGCCTTCCTCGAAGGAATGGAAAGGCGGGAGACCGAGGGAATTGTAAAGAGTCAGGTCGAAGGTGCAGTCTTCCGGGCGGGAGGCCTTTTTCTCAGGGGGCCTGCCGGTGTCCACGATAAGGTCGGGATCATAGCCGAAAGCCTCCGCGATGGCCCGGTACATTTGGTACCTGGTGATGCCTTTGGGGTTGCTCATGTGGATGAGGCCCGTGTAGCGGCGTTTTTCAAATTCCATCAACGCGTTGGCGACGTCGGAACTGAGCGAGGGAAAGCGCATCTGGACGTTGTCGAACTCTATTTTCTCGCCCTTGGCGAGCAGTTTCAGGGCTTTTTCCACGAAACTCAGTTCCGGACGCCTGGTGGTGCCGTACTGCAGTGAGATCCTGGCGATCAGGTGATCCTGGCACTTCAGGGCCTCCTTTTCGCCCAAAAGTTTCGTCTCGCCGTAAAGGTTGACGGGATCGGGCGCGGAATTTTCGTTGTAAGGCGGGTTCTTGCCGTTGAAGACGTAGTCGGTGGAAATATAGACGAACCTTTTGCCGTTTTCGGCGCACCATTCAGACATGACCCGCGTGGCGTCCACGTGCAGGACTCTGGCGGTCTCCGGCTTTCTCACGCATTCGTCCGGGTCCCTCAGGGCCGCGGAATGGATGACGGTCTCGGGCTTGAGCTCCTCCAAAAGACCGCTTAGGGCTTTAAGATCGGTCAAGTCCAGACTGCGGTCGCATAATTGAGAAGAATGGCCGAGGCCGCAGACATCATAGTTGGAGCTGAATCGTTTCCTGATATGCTGGCCTAAAAAGCCGCTGGCTCCGGTAAGCAGGATCATAATTATGCCCTAAAAAAAGATGGGGTGAATGAGGAGACTTGAACTCCCGGCCTTCTGGGCCACAACCAGACGCTCTAACCAACTGAGCTACATCCACCACTAAAAATCAAGTTCACTTATTCTACTCAAACAGGCTCTGAAAGTCAAACGAAAACCCTCGTGGAAAAGGCCCGGCCTTTATGGTATAATATCGCCTAAAATATAACATACATTTATTTCTAAAATCCCATGGAGGTATTATGAAAAAAACGGTCCCCTTCAACGGCACCAAAGAGCAGGAACAGGAGCTCGTCTCCTACATCAAAGAGATGAAAGACGTGCAGGGCAATCTTATTCCCATCATGCAGAAAGCCCAGGACATCTACGGCTACCTTCCCATCGAGGTCCAGACCATCATCGCCCGCGAAATGGACATCCCCCTGGAGAAAATTTACGGCATCTCCACTTTCTACGCTATGTTCACGCTTGAGCCCAAAGGCAAATACCAGATCGCTGTCTGCCTCGGCACCGCCTGCTACGTCAAAGGTTCCGGCGACGTTTACGCCAAACTGGAAAACGTCCTCGGCCTTAAGGGCGGCGGCTGCACCCCGGACGGCAAGTTCAGCCTGGAAGCCTGCCGCTGCCTGGGCGCCTGCGGCCTCGCCCCCGTCATGATGATCAACGGCGAAGTCTACGGCCGTCTTACTCCTGACCAGATCCCCGGCATCCTTGCCAAGTATCAGGACTGATCGCGAATCTTTTATGAAGATCAAAGAAGTCAAAGAATTCCTGGGCGCCGAACTTCTGTGCGGCGACGAGCAGGAACTTGAAAAGGACGTTTTCAGCGCCTGCGGCAGCGACATGATGAGCGACGTTCTGGCTTACGTCAAGGACCAGTCGGTCCTTCTGACGGGGCTCGTCAATCCCCAGGTCATAAGGACCGCGGAGATGATGGACATGATCTGCCTGGTCTTCGTGCGCTCCAAGAAGCCCACGCCGGAAATGGTGAAGCTCGCGCACGAGCACGGCCTGGTCGTCCTGGCCACGGACAAGCGCATGTACGAAGCCTGCGGCATCCTTTATTCCAACGGCCTTACCAGCAAAGAGGTCAAGAGAAGGTAATGGAAAGCGTCACCTTTCATTTCGACGTGAACGGCGAGGACTTCACCTCCGCCGGACAGGCCTCCGTGCGCTTCAAGAAGAACATGCGCGAGTTGGGCGTGGATCCTGAGATCATCAGGCGCGCCTCCATCGCCATGTACGAGGGCGAGA
>DBWD01000090.1:0-3410 GCA_002308555.1 bacterium UBP3_UBA1247 | reverse complement strand
ACATGGTCATCCACGCCCACGGCGGCTTCGCCGACATCGAGGTGACGGAAGAAGCCATCACGATCGTGCTGAAAGATCACGGCCCGGGCATACCGGATATCGCCAAGGCCATGCAGGAAGGCTATTCCACCGCCCCCGACAACATCCGCCAGCTTGGCTTCGGGGCAGGCATGGGCCTTCCCAACATGAAACGCTACACCGACGAGATGCATATCGAATCCGAGGTGGGCGTCGGAACCACCGTAACGATGAAGATCAAGCTTAACTGACGATGGAATATCAGCATTCAGTATCATTGGACATCGAGAAGTGCAAAGGCTGCACTTCCTGCGTTCACCACTGCCCTACTGAAGCCATCAGGATCAGGGAGAAGCACGCGGTCATCGATCCCTCCCGCTGCATCGACTGCGGCGAGTGCATCAGGATCTGCCCCCACCAGGCCAAGAAGGCTCTGCGCGACGATCTCCTGGATCTTCAGAAGTTCAAATGGAAGATTGCCCTCCCCGCCCCCAGCCTCTACGCCCAGTTCAACAATCTCGATGACGTGGACTTCGTGCTGCAGGGGCTTCTGGACATCGGTTTCGACGACGTCTTCGAAGTTTCTCGAGGCGCGGAACTGGTGACGGCCAGGACCAGGCAGTATCTGAAATTGCGGAAAGGCCCCAGGCCAGTCATCAGCTCGGCCTGCCCTGCCATCGTGAGGCTCATAGCCCTGCGCTTCCCCTCGCTCAAGGAAAACATCCTGGATCTTCTGCCTCCCATGGAAGTGGCGGCCGCCATGGCCAGGGAGCAAGCCCTGAAAGACCATCCGGAGTTCAAAAAGGAGGACGTGGGCGTCTGCTTCATTTCCCCCTGCCCCGCCAAGATGAGCTACGTCAAGAACGGTCTGCCGGACTACAGGAGCCAGGTGGACGTGGTGGTGGGCTTCAAGGACGTCTATTTTCTGCTCCTGAACGAAATGAAACATTCCCACCGTCCCAAGACCCTTTCGGAATCCGGCATGATCGGCATAGGCTGGGCCGCTTCCGGCGGCGAGGCCACGGCGCTCTTCAACGACGCCTACCTGGCCGCGGACGGCATCGACAACGTCATAAGGGTGCTGGACCGCATCGAGGGCGGAGATTTCCCCAGCCTGGAATTCGTGGAGCTGAACGCCTGCCCGGGCGGATGCGTGGGCGGCGCCATGACCATCCAGGATCCCTTCATCGCCAAGGCCAGGCTGCAGACGCTTAGGCGCTTCATGCCGGTCTCGCAGAATTTCGTGGACGAAAATGACCCCATACCGGAAAGCTACTTCGTGAAGGACATGGGCTCCTATACGCCTCTCAACCGGCTCAGCGACAACATGGCGGAATCCATGCGCATGCTGAAGGAGATCCAGGCTCTGAAGGACGAACTGCCCGGCGTGGACTGCGGCGCCTGCGGCGCGCCCAACTGCCGCGCCTTCGCGGAGGACGTGGTCAAGGGCAGCGCGCGGAAAAGCGACTGCCTGCTGATGCGCGCGGAGGAAGTCAGGGAATACCTGAGGAGGAAGGAAGGATGACCGTCTCGGAATTCGCGAAGCTCAATTCCCTTAAGATCCTGGCCCTCCCCGCCGGGGAAAGGGAGATCAAAGGCGGTTACATGGGCGACCTTCTCTCCTGGGTCATGGGCCGCGCCAAACAGGACCAGGCTTGGATAACCATCATGTCCAACCAGAACGTCATCGCCGTGGCCTCCCTCATAGACGTGGCCTGCGTTATCCTGGCGGAGGACGTTCAGCTGGAGCAAAGCATAATCGACAACGCCCTGGCGAGAGGCGTCAACGTTCTCGCCACCCCGCTGCCCGCTTTTGAGGCCGCGAAACTTTTGATCAGGGACACTGTGACCGAATGAACCGCTATTACTACGATCTGCACATCCACTCCTGTCTTTCTCCCTGCGCGGAGAACGACATGACGCCCTGCACCATCGCGGGGCTGGCGGCCCTGAACGGCCTCCAGATCGTGGCCCTGACGGATCACAACAGCGGCAAGAACTGCCCGGCCTTCTACAAGGCCGCCAAGCATTACGGCGTCATTCCGGTGGCCGGCATGGAGCTGACCACGGCGGAGGAAGTCCACCTGGTCTGCCTCTTCCCCACCCTGGAGGACGCCATGGCTTTCAGCGAGGAGATCGACGGGCGCAGGATAAGGATAGCGAACAGAAAGGACATCTTCGGCGACCAGCTCGTCATGGACGAGGAGGACAACGTTCTGGCGGAAGAGGAAGACCTGCTGCCCAACGCCACCACGGTCAGCCTTAACGAGGCTCCTGAAATAGTTGAGCGCCACCACGGCCTCTGCTATCCCGCCCACATCGACCGAGAGGCCAACGGCATCATCGCCATCCTGGGCGAGATGCCCAAGACGCCGGAATTCGCCTGCTTTGAAATACGCGACAGGGAGAACATTCCGGAGTACACGGAGCGTTTCGGCCTGGAAGGCAAGACGGTGGTCGTCAGCTCGGACGCCCACATGATCGAGCAGCTGAAAGAAAAGGAAAACTACTTCGAACTGGAAGACGAACCATATTCCGGCGACAAGGTGAGAAGCGAGCTCTTCAAGAAACTGAGGGGGAAAGCGTGAAAGAACTTTCCCTCAACATACTGGACATCGCGGAAAACTCCGTCAAGGCCAAGGCGCCTTTGACCGAGATTAGAATAGACGAAACGGAGAAAACTTTGACCATCGCCGTCATAGACAACGGCTGCGGCATGACCGGGGAGATCCTGGAAAAAGTGACCGACCCCTTCTACACCACGAGGACGACGAGAAAGGTCGGCCTGGGCATCCCCTTCTTCAAGATGGAGGCGGAGATGACGGGCGGCACTTTCAGCATCTCCTCCAAGTCTGAAAAGGAGTATCCCGCGGACCACGGCACGAAGATCGAAGCGACTTTCATGAAGGACCACATCGACTACATCCCCCTGGGCGACGTCGTCTCGACCGTGACGACTCTCATCCAGGGGCATCCCGAGAGCGATTTTCTTTTCCGCCACGTCTTCCCCGGCGGCGAGGCCTTCCTCGACACCAGGGAGATCCGGAAAGAGCTGGGGCCGGACGTCCCCCTTTCGGAATTCGAGGTGATCACCTGGATAAACGAATATTTGAAAGAACAATATACATCTAACTAACTTCAACTCAAGGAAAACTTATGAAATCTTTGGCTGAACTTCAAGCGATCAAAGACAAAATGAAAGACAAAGTCGTCCTGAGGGAAGGCAGCGCCCAGAAACGCGTGGTGGTCGGCATGGCCACCTGCGGCATCGCGGCCGGCGCCAGGCCAGTATTGAACGCCTTTGTCGAAGGCGTCAACAAGGAAGGCCTTTCCGGCGAAGTTGCCGTCACCCAGACCGGCTGCATCGGCATCTGCCAGTACGAGCCCGTCGT
>DBWD01000064.1:5562-6389 GCA_002308555.1 bacterium UBP3_UBA1247 | reverse complement strand
GGCGACCGCCTCCGCCGCGGGGCAGTTGGTGAGCGCCGCTATCCCGGAGGACAGGAAATTCGTCCCCGTGAAAAGATCCATGCTCGGCAAGAATAAATTTTCCAAAACCATTTTTTACGTCGCGCTTTTGGGCAGCACCGCCCTTAAGTGAAGATAGACCGCCTCCGGCGGCAGCGCCTCGCCCGCCGCCAGTTTCTCCGTTGCCAGGCGTCCCAGCTCCGCCGCCCCGCCGGGGGCGCGGACTTCCGCGAAGCGGGCCTTCGGGAGCAGGCCTTCCCGGCACTCCCCGTAATAAAATTCCACGGAAGGAAATTTTTCCGCCAGCTCCTTCTCCGCCGCGTAACCCATTTCCCTTTCCTTCCCGCGGCGCAGCTCGTAATAATAGCCGCCGCCGGCCCTGGCGTTCAGGAGCAGAAGCTCCTCTCCGCTTTCGGAGACGCGTGGGTAAAGGTCGAAGCTGGTCACGCCGAGGACGCGGACGTTCCAGCCCAGGGCGAGCCCCTGGGCCGCCGCCAGGCCGGTCCTGATGCCGGTGAAGGAGCCGGGGCCCCTGTCCACCGCAATGAGGTCGGGCTTCGCGCCCGCGGTCATCTCTTTCAGGGCCGGTATCAGTAGCGAGGAGATCTGGCGCCCCATGGGCCATTTCCTCTCCTCCAGCACAGCGCCGTCCTTGAGGAGCGCGGCGGAGGCCTCGGCGTAGCAGGCGGTCTCCAAGGCGAGCAGGATCACTTCTCCCCTCCCTTGGCTTCCAGCTTCTCCTCGTCGCCTTCCTTCACCACGAAGTTCTCCTTGGGGGCGTAGACGCCCTCGCCCTTGGCCCAGACGCC
>DBWD01000064.1:4343-5476 GCA_002308555.1 bacterium UBP3_UBA1247 | reverse complement strand
TTGACCTGGGCCCAGCCGGTCACGCCCGGCGGGACCAGCAGACGCTTCTTCTGGTGCTCGTCGTACTCCGCGGTCTGGTAGAGCAAAGTAGGCCTGGGGCCCACCACGCTCATTTCGCCAAGGAAGATGTTGATCAGCTGGGGCAGTTCGTCGAAGCTGGTCTTCCTGAGGAAATTCCCGACTTTCGTGATCCGCGCGTCGCCTTCGCCGGTGTAGAAGCCCTGCTTGTCCGCGCCCACCGTCATGGTCCGGAATTTGTAGATCATGAAAGGCTTGTTGTTCTTCCCGGCCCTTTCCTGGAGGAAGAAGACCGGGCCCTTGGAATCGAGCTTGATCAGCACGGCGATAACGAGCCAGGGCAGGGCGCAGAAGAGCAGCCCCGCTATGGCGATCAGAAGATCGAGAACTCTTTTCAGAAAGCGCTGCATGGTTTAGCGTTTGGCGTATTTCTTGGCCAGGGCTTCCCGGTTCTCGCGGTACCAGTCGATGGTCTTCCTGAGACCTTCCTCGAAATTGGTGTGGGCCTCGAAGCCGAAGTATTCCTTGGCGCGGGTGGTGTCCAGGCAGCGCCTGGGCTGGCCGTCGGGCTTGCTGGAATCCCAGACGATCTTGCCCTCGAAGCCGGTCAGTTTGGCGATCAGCTCCACCAGGTCCTTGATGGAGATCTCGAAGCCGGCGCCCAGGTTAACGGGCTCAGTGCCGTCGTATCTTTCCGCGGCCAAAGCGATGGCTTCCGCGGCGTCCTCCACGTAGAAGAACTCCCTGGTGGCCTTGCCGGTGCCCCAGACCTCGATGCTGTCCAGGCCGTTTTCCTTGGCTTCCACGCACTTCTTGATGAGGGCGGGAATGACGTGGGAGGAGCGGTCGTCGAAATTGTCCCTGGGTCCGTAAAGGTTGACGGGCAGCAGGTAGATGCCGTGGAAATCGTATTCCTGGCGGTAAGCCTGCAGCTGCACCATCATCATCTTCTTAGCCAGGCCGTAGGGCGCGTTGGTCTCCTCGGGATAGCCCAGCCAGAGATCGGTCTCCTTGAAGGGCACCGGGGTGAATTTCGGATAGGCGCAGATGGTGCCCAGCGCCACGAATTTCTCGATCTTGTGGAGGCGGGCCTGCTCGATGAGCATGGCGCCCAT
>DBWD01000064.1:0-4333 GCA_002308555.1 bacterium UBP3_UBA1247 | reverse complement strand
TAGAAGCTCCCCGGATGCTCGCGGTTGGCGCCGATGCCGCCCACCACCGCCGCCAGGTGGATTACGATGTCAGGCTTGATCTCGTCGTACATCCTGATGATCTCGGATTCCTTCGTCAGATCGTACTTGTCGCGGTCCGCGAT
This sequence comes from bacterium UBP3_UBA1247, assembly GCA_002308555.1. The sequence continues at coordinate 4,190 of DBWD01000064.1, read as the reverse complement.
GAAGACGTTTTTGCAGCCCCGCTTGTTGAGACGGTCGATAAGGTGGCTGCCCAGGAAGCCCAGGCCGCCGGTGACACAGATCCTTTTTTCCGTAAAGTCCATAAACAGATCCTCTTTATGATTGTTTGGTTTGTGGTTTTAAATTTTCGAAGTAAGCGCGCATTTTCTTCGTGCGGGAAAGCCTTTTCCCAAAAAGCGCGTAGGTTTTCAAAGGAGCGAAAAATTTGGAGGGCGCCTTGAAAAGAAGATACAGCGATCTTCCCAGGGGCGCCAGGAAAAGCAAAACAAAAGTTTTGAAGCGGCGGAAGCCCCGCAGATCCTTTAGGCAGGTGTCGAGCGCGTTGGCGCCCAAACGCGCGATGGTGGCGGCGCTCTTCTCATACCAGCGTACGCCCTCCTGGGAACCTGAGTGCACGTGGTGGCATTTGAGTGCGGGCGCGTAAAGCGCCCTGCCGCCGATGGCGTTCAGCCTGAGATAAAGATCGATGTCTTCGCCGTAAGCGAAATAGCGCTCGTCGTAGTATTCCTTCTTCCCGCTCTCCGAAAGATCAGGCGGGATGACCGCCGCTTCCATTTCCGCTTTTCTAAGGAGCGGCGCGCAGCCGCCCGGCGCGAAGACGAACTTCTCCGCGAAGGGTTCCGTCAGATCGGTCGCCAGGCTGAGGAAGCGCGTGGGCGCGACGTAAGTGCACAAGACTTCCTCCGTCGGGCCGTTTTCTTTGTCGTAGCGGTAGATCAGCGGGCCTATCATCGTAACGGAAGGATCGGCCTTGATCTTCTCCGCCGCTTTCGCGAAAAAGTCGGGCGCCAGGAAAACGTCGACGTTCAAAGGCAGGAGCCAATCGCCGGAAGCTCTTCTCAATCCTTCGTTCATGCCGGCCGCGAAGCCCGTGTTCTCAGGCAGCGCGACAAGCTTGAAACCGAAGGCCGCGAATTCCGCGCCCTTGAGCCACTCGGCGCTGCCGTCCTCCGAGCCGTTGTCCACCACGATGACTTCCAAAGAGGGATAACTCTGGGCCTTCAGGGCGGCCAGGTTCCTCTTGAGAAGTTCCAGGGTGTTCCAGTTCAGGACCACCACGGAGAAGAAGGGGTCGCTGGGAGAGCGCTCGGGCATTACTTGATGTCGGTGAACTTTCTGACGTTAGAGTCGGTGCCCGCCACCACCAGGATGTCGTTTTCCTGCAGGGGCGCGTCGGGAGGCGGCGAGAGCACCAGGAAGCGCTCTCCCTCGTCCCGCTTGGAGGGCAGGCGGCGGATGCCGATGACATTGATGCCGTAGCGGTCCCTCAGCCTCAGCTCGATCATGCTTTTGCCCACGAAACTCTTGGGCACGTCCACTTCCGCGATGCTGGCGCCGGAGGCGAAGGGGATCACTTCCCTCAGGTTCGGGGCGTAGATCATTCTCGCGACCCTCAGGCCCATCTCCTTCTCGGGATTGACCGCCTCGGTGGCGCCGACCTTCTTCAAAATGTTGGCGTGCAGTTCCGAGGAAGCCCTGGCCACGATCCTTTTCACGCCCAGCTGCTTCAGCAGCGCCGTGACCATGATGCTGTTCTCCACGTGATGGTCGCCAATGGCCACCACAACCACTTCCATCGAGGTGATGTCGGCTTCCTGGAGCGCGGACTCGTCAGTGCAGTCCATGCACAGGGCGCCCGTGACGTTCTCCTCGTCGGCCACTTTCTGAACCACGTCCTTGTCGGAATCGATGGCCAGCACGGGAATGTTATGGGATTCCAGCCAGCGGACCACTTCCGTTCCGAAGCGGCCCAGGCCAATTACAGCGCATCTTTTGATCATAAGTCGATCCTCCTATTAGCCCACCATCAGGGGGGTCTTGGGATATTCTATAGCCGAGCGTTTTCTGGTCGGCAGCAAAAGCAAAAGCGTCAGAGGCCCGATGCGGCCTATGAACATCATGGCGGTTATCGTAAGCTTGCCCATGACGGAGAGCTTTTCCGTGATGCCCATGGAAAGGCCCGTGGTGCCCACCGCCGAGACGGCCTCGAAAACGATCTCCTCGTAGTCGCCGCCCTCGAAAGTCAGAAGCAGCAGCAGGCCGACCAGAAGCGTGATGTTGTAGAGCATGAAGACCGTGACGGCGCGCCAGACCGTGTTGGCGTTGAAGGAGTGGCGCCCCAGGGTCACGTCGTCCCGGCCGCGCAGCACGGCGAACAGCAGCGCCAGGAAAACCACGATGGTGGTCAGCTTCACGCCGCCGGCGGTGCTGCCGGGGGCGCCGCCCACGAACATCAGGATCATGGTCAGGAAACGCCCGGCCCTGGACATGTCGTTAAGGTCGAAGGTCGAGAAGCCCGCGGTCCTCGCGGTGACGGAGCAGAAGAGCGCGTTGCAGATCTTCTCCGGCCAGTCGAAACTAGACAAGCCTCTGGAGTGGTCCCAAAGCAGGAAGCCGATCATGCCGCCGAAGGTCAGGATGCAGGTTCCCACCAGCACCACCGAAACGTAGAAGTTGCCGTGGGGTTTCTTGAAACGCGCGAAATCGCTTATCCAGGAAAGCACGCCGAAGCCCAGGCCGCCCGCCACGATAAGGCACGTTATGGTCAGCAGGATCCAGGGATGGTGCTGGAACATGACCAGGCTGTCGGTCTGCAGCGACAGGCCGCCGTTGCAGAAAGCCGAGACGGAGTGGAAAACGCTCTTCCAAAGCGCGTCCTGCCAGCCCAGACCCATGTGCAGCATCTGCGGGACGAGGAAAGCCACGCCCACCGCCTCGATGGTGAAGGTCGCGGCGCAGATGAAGATGGTCAGCGGCAGAACGTTGGACTGGTGTTTCTCGCCCAGCATGTCGCGGACGAAGTATTCCTGCCGCAAGCCGATGGCGCGGCCCAGCACGAGGGCGGAGAAAGTGGACAGGGTCATGATGCCCAGGCCGCCCACCTGGATGAGGCCCAGGATGACGACCTGGCCGCTGAAAGTAAATATCTTGGAGATGTCCACCGTCGCCAGGCCGGTGACGCAGGTGGCGGAAGCCGACATGAAGAGGGCGTCCACCAAGCCGATGTCACAGCCCTTGTTCAGGACCCAGGGCAGGGCCAGGAGATACGTTCCCAGAAGGATGACGCCCAAAAAGCTCACCACCAAAAGCAGGGCCGGATGCTGGAAGAAATAGTTCGAGAACCGGTCGAAGGCCGCCGAGCGGGCGAAATAGTGGATTATGACGAAACTCAAAGTCGCCATCACGCCGAGCAGCCCCAGGGACCACTGCAGGAAGACGAAGGAGACCAGCGTCAGGAAGAAGACCGCCATGATGAAGAAGCAGAACTTTCCCCTGCTGCGCCGGAAAAGGTGCAGCTCGCATCGGAAGCTTCCGAACAGGGAAACCAGCGCCAGGATCCCGGTGAAGACGAAGGCCGGCCAGGCCAGCGCGTCGGCGCGGTACATCAGCAGGGCCAGGGAGAAAAGGGCGAGCCAGTTCAAAGGCACGTAGAGCATCGTCCTGGGGCCGAAGATGGGCTTCAGCCAGCGCCTTTCGTTCAGCACGGCCGCCTCCGCGTCCACGTTGGCGCGGTAGAAGTTGAAGGCCGCCCGGAAGAGCAGGAATCCGCAGAAGATGGCCGGGGCCAGACCCAGGAGCCAGCTGCGCCAGTCGTTCGTGCCTGTGAAAAAGACCGGCGTGAACGCGAAGGAGAGCAAGCCTCCCAGCAGCAGCGCCCGGATGGGCCTCTTGGAAGCCAGGAAGAAAGCCGCGGCGGACGCCAGGACGTAACCGGCCAGGCAGGCGAAAAAGGCCGGCCGCGCCAGTCCCTCCGCGCCGAAGGCAAAGGTAACCAGGAAGAGGTCGACCAGAAGAGCCGCCGGCAGCAGAAGCAGGGCGTTCATGGTCTCCCGCTTGACCAGGACTTCTTTCACTCGAAATATTAACATAATTATATATTATACCATCTTGTGCCCCGTTTGGAGCAAAAAAGAAAAGCGGGAGATCTCTCTCCCGCTTTTCCCGTCCAAAAGGCCCTGAGCGATCAGAACCAGGGCGCGTTGCTCTTGAATTTGCCCTGGCTGTCGAGGAAGACGTTGGTCGAGACCTCGTAGTCCCCGATCCTGACCTTGAAGGGCACGGAAGAATTGAAGGGAATCGCTTGCAATCCCTCGCAGTAGGCGCTGCTGGTGGTCAGAGTCTTCAGGTTGCACTGGAAGAAGTCCTTGTTCGGCTTGGAGTGGATCTTGCC
>DBWD01000101.1 GCA_002308555.1 bacterium UBP3_UBA1247 | reverse complement strand
TGGCAGCGGTAGCCGGTGTTGGTGTGCACCTTGCCGTTGTCGTCCGTCCAGACGACGCGGAAGGTGAACATTCTTTCGGGCTCCACCATCCTGCCCAGGATGTCGGCCTGCTCGTAGGCGGGATCGCTGGCGATGACGGGATCAAGGGAGGTCAGGACCTCCTCCACGGTCTGGCAGAATTCCGGCTGATGCGGATATTTCGCCTTGACTTTTTCGATGACGCTTTGCACGTAGGCGTTCATTTTTTTATCTCCTTGGATAATTATTTGATTTATTTTCATTAGCTAGGCGAGTATTTTATCAAAGCACCCCCCCGATTTCAACGGGTTAATGATTTTCCGCCCATTCCGCCCGGCGTTCCTCTTCCCTTGGCAAACGGGACTGATAATAGTATAATTCAAAAGATATTAAAAAAAATAGCAGGCACCATGACAAAATTCGAAGCAAGTGAATGGCTGAACACCATCTGCGGCGAGTACCGGCTGAATATTCTTCTCGGCCAGGGCAGAGCCGGCGGCGTGTTCATCGCGGAAAACATCAAGACAAAAGATCTGGCGGCCGTCAAGATCTACGCCCCCGGGCGCTACGCCGAGGCGGCCAAATCCATCGCCAGGGAAAGGGAGCGTCTCAACCACCCCTCCATCGTGGCCCAGCTCGGCAGCGGCTCCCTGGGCGGAGGCTTTTTCTACACCATCCAGGAATACGCCGCCTACAAGGCGGTGGGAGGCTGCAACGATTCCGACTGCCTTAACCTGGAGGAATACCTGAACAAGACTCCCGGGCTGCTCGAGGAGGACGTGGTGGCGGATCTTCTGACCCAGCTCACGGACGCCCTGAGCTACGCCCACAGCGCGGCCAACCTCCCCTACGGCGGCATCAACCCCCACGGCATCATGATCACGGAAAGCAGCGGCAGCCTTTCCGGACGCCCGCTCCTGAAGCTTACGGACGTCGGCCTGCCCGCCGTCAGGACTCCCAACGATCCCGACGACGCCTACGTTTCCCAGGAGGAGATCCAGGGCTTCGCCACCGAGCAGAGCGACATTTTCGCCATGGGCGCCATCGCCCACCTGATGCTCACCGGCGCGCCGCCCCACGGCCAGGTGGCCTCCTTCTCCGCCCTGCGCGCGGACGTGGCCCCGGGCTGGGAAGCCCTGATCCTGAAATCACTCTCCTATTCCCTGGAGGAACGCTACGAATCCTACCAGGAATTCCTGCGCGCCATAACCCACGTGGACGACATTCCCCCGGTGGTCCGGGAGGAGTCTTCCAAAAACATCTGGTTCTATCTCTCCTGCCTGATCTGCGTGCTGCTGGTCCTGGGCTTCGCCTTCCGCGACCAGCTCAGGGACAGGTTCCCGGTCTTGGAGAAGATCTTCCCCTCCGGCGTCATCAAACCGCTGCCCAAGGCGGACGATGGCGTGAAGACGCCCCAGCCCGCGGAGACCGCCAAAACGGAAAAGGCCGCGGACAAACAGAAGGAAGGAACCCCCGAAAACAAGGGCGCTCAGAACGCCCTTTCCGACCCCGGCTCCATCACCATCATAGACGAGCCTGAAAAGACCCCGGAAAACAAGGAGAACTCCCAGGAGCTTCTCACCGCCAGCGGCACCTCGCTGACGGGCGCTGAAAACAAGGCGGCCGGCGAGCTTGCCAAGGCCGCGGAAGAGGCGAAGGAAAAGCTTGAGCAGAAAGCCGCCGAGACCCAGGCGGCCGTGAAGGGCGAGGCGGAGAAGGCCGCCCAGGCCGTCAAAGACAACGCCGAGGCCGTCGCGGACAAAGCCAAGGAAGACCTGAAGAAAGCGGAGGAAGAGGCCGCCAGGCAGAAGGCGGAAGCCGAGAAGGCCGCCAAGGCCGCCGCCGAGGAAGCCGCCAAAAAACGGGCGGAAGCCGAGAAGGCCGCCAAGGAAGCGGCTGAGCAGGCTGCCAAGAAAGCCTCCGACAAAGCGAAGGAGCTGGCCCAGAAAGTCGACGAGGCCGTGCTGGGCACCCAGGGCGAAGTCCCCGACACCTACACCGTGAAGAAAGGCGACAGCCTCTGGACCATCGCCAGGAATTTCAAACTGAAAGTTTCGGACCTCCAGGAATGGAACGGGCTTTCCGACAGCAACATCAGGGAAGGCACGGTCTTGAAACTGAAAGCCCCGGCCAAGGAAGCGCCGGCGGAAACGAAGGGCGGCGAAGCCGAGAAGAAAGGCGAAGGCGGCTCCTACACCGTGCAGCCCGGCGACACCTATTACAGCCTGGCGAAAAAGTTCAGCACTTCCAGCGAGAAGCTCCTGGAGCTCAACGAAAACAAGGAATTGAAAGCCGGCGACACCATCAAAGTTCCCGATGGCGAATGATCCCAACATTAATTCCCCCGAAAAGGCCCGGGAGCGCGTCGAATCCCTGCGCTCCCAGCTGCGCCGCCACGAAAGGCTCTACTACGTCGAGAACGCGCCGGAAATAAGCGACCAGATGTACGACCGCCTGATGGCGGAACTGGAGGAACTGGAGAAAAAATATCCCCAGTTCGACTCCGAGGACTCCCCCACCCACCGCGTGGGCAACGAGCTGGCCGGCGAGTTTAGGACCGTGCGCCACGCCGCCCCCATGCTCTCCATCGGCAACACTTATTCCTACGCCGACATGCGGGAGTTCGACGCCCGGATGAAAAGGGAGCTGGGTCTGCCCGTCTTTTATTCCGCGGAACTGAAATACGACGGTCTGGCCGTCTCCCTCACTTACGAAAACGGGCGGTTCGTCCTGGGCGCCACCAGGGGCGACGGCGAGAAGGGCGACGATATCACCGCCAATCTCAAGACCATCAGAAGCATCCCCCTCGTTTTGGAGAACGCGCCCGCGGGAACCTTCCACATCCGCGGGGAAGTGCTCCTTCCCCTGAAGGAGCTCGAAAGGCTGAACAACGAGCGCGCCGAGGCGGGTGAAGCGCTTTTCGCCAACGCCCGCAACGCCGCGGCCGGCAGCCTGAAGCAGCGCGACCCCGCGGTCACCGCCCGAAGGAAACTTTCCTTCACGGCCTACGCCGCCGCGAATTTTCCCGCCTTCGACGACCTGGAGCTGATGGCCGCCCTCCGGAAACTCGGGCTGCCCGCGGCCAACCCCTGCAAACTTTGCCGCTCTATCGAGGACGCCGTGGCCTTCTGTGAGGAATGGAAGGAGAAGCGCTTCTCTCTCCCCTTCGCCACGGACGGGATCGTCATTAAAGTCAACAGCTTCGCCCTGCGGGAAAAGCTGGGCGCCACCGCCAAGTCCCCCCGCTGGGCCATCGCCTACAAGTTCCCGGCGGAATGCGCCGAGACGAAGCTGCTCTCAGTTTCATTGCAGGTGGGCAGGACGGGCGCCATCACTCCCGTGGCCAACCTGGAGACCGTGCGCCTGGCCGGCACCAACGTCTCCCGCGCCACGCTGCACAATTTCGACGAAGTGGAAAGGCTGGACATCCGCGTGGGCGACACCGTGCTGGTGGAGAAGGCCGGCGAGATCATCCCAGACATCACGGGCGTTCTGAAGGATCGGCGCGACGGTTCGGAGACCAGGATCGCCGTCCCGGAAAAATGTCCCGTCTGCGGCAGCCCCGTCCACAGGGATCCCGAAATGGCCGCGGTGGTCTGCTCCAACGTTTTCTGCCCGGCCGTGCTGAAGAGAGTGCTGACCCACTTCGCCTCCCGGGGCGCCATGGACATCACGGGCTTGGGTCCCGCCGTCATCGACGAGCTGGTGGACAAGGGCATCGTGAAAGACTACGGCGACCTGTACTCCATAAAAAGGGAGGCGTGGCTGGCCTTCGGAAACTTCGCCGACAAGAGCGCGGCCAACCTTGACTACGCCCTTGAGGAAAGCAAAAAAAGGCCCTTCGACAGGCTGCTCTTCGCCCTGGGCATCCCCGGCANNATCGGCAGCACCACCGCCAGGGCGCTGGCCAGGCGCTTCCAAAGCATGGAGGAGCTTATGAACGCCTCGGCGGAGGAGCTTCAGGAAGTGGAGGGCATCGGCGGGACCAGCGCCGATGGCATCGTGGCCTTCTTCAGAAGCGAGCGCAACCGGGAAGCCGTCAGGAAACTGGCCGAGGCGGGCGTCGCCATGCGCTACGTGGAGGAGGAGGAAGTCCCGAAAGTTTTGGAGGGAAAAAGCTTCGTCATCACCGGGGCCATCCCCGGAGTCAGCAGGCTGGAAGCCTCCTCCATCGTTTTGAAGTACGGCGGCTCCATCAGCGAATCAGTTTCCAAGGCCACCAGCTATCTCATCACCGAGGACGTCTCCGCCAAGAGCTCCAAGATCGACAAGGCCCTGGAACTGGG
>DBWD01000118.1:4390-4512 GCA_002308555.1 bacterium UBP3_UBA1247 | reverse complement strand
GCGGCCGGCTGCGATCCCATCCAGCCGCCCAGCTGCGGCGCCTGCATGGGCGGGCCCCTGGACACCTACGGCCGCACCATGGCGGACGAAGTGGTGGTCTCCACCACCAACCGCAATTTCCC
>DBWD01000118.1:4090-4251 GCA_002308555.1 bacterium UBP3_UBA1247 | reverse complement strand
TGCTACCTGACGCTCGTCCCGACCATCCCTGAAGAACGCGTCGCCTTGGGAAGCCACGCCCTTTCCGGCCTTCCAGACCGCTATCAGCGCTTCATAAAGGAAGGCGAGACGCAGTGCGAATACACCTTCATCGTCGCCGGCCGCGACTTCGGCTGCGGCTC
>DBWD01000118.1:1054-4072 GCA_002308555.1 bacterium UBP3_UBA1247 | reverse complement strand
ACGCCCCCGTGGCCCTGGCGGCCGCCGGCGTCAAAGTCATCATCGCGGAAGCCTACGCCAGGATCTTTTTCAGGAACTGCATCATGACCGGCTCCCTCTATCCCCTGGAAGGACCCGCCGGCCTCAACGCCCGCGTTAAGAACGGCGACGAGCTGACCCTTGACCTGGAAAAGAACCTTCTGACGCTCCCCAACGGCGAAACGATAACCCTGACCCCCCTGGGGGCCGCCGGCGAAGTCATCGAAGCCGGCGGGATCTTCGAGTTCGCCCGCAAAAGCGGCATGATATCCAAAAAAGCTTAATCTCAAATAAATCATAAAGAATCGGAGTAAACATGTTATACCTGTTCCGTAAATCCCAAAGATGGCTCCTGTGGCTCCTGCTCATCGTGGTAGTCGTCACCTTTGTCTTCTGGGGCACGAAGATGCCCAACATTTTAGGCGTGTCCGGCACCGCCAAGCTTTCCTCCTACAAGGGCGAAAAGATCACCCTGGACGACCTGCAGCGCGCCAAAGGCGCCGCCAGAGTGCAGCTCGCCATGATGGGCTATCCCCTGTCCGAGATGAACGACGGCTTGCTGACCACCCAGGGCGTCTACCACATTGTGAACGTGCGCAAAGCCAAGAAGGCCGGCGTGACCGTCGACAACAGCCTCCTCAAGCAGGTCATCCAGAATTTCGTCCCCGCCTCCTACTCCCAGGAAGCCTATCAGCGCTACGTGGCCTCCACCTTCGGCATTTCCAATCCCAAGGAATTCGAGGAAGACCTGCGCGAGATCCTGATGGTCCAGATGAATTCCTCCGACCTCCAGAGCGCCTTCTTCGAACCCAAGAACGAGAAAGCTCTCGACTTCGAGGCTTACAACGTGAAGGCCGACGTCAAGTACGTCAGTTTCGTGTACACCAAGCATCTCGAGGAAGCCGGCAAGAACTCCACCTCCAACGATTTTCAGGAACTGTACGACAAGAATCCCCAAGCCTTCGCCCAACCTGACAAATACCGCTTCCTGGCGGCCAACTTCAAAGCCGAGACCAACAAGGTCCAGTATGCCGAGCAGGATCTGAAGGATTACTTCGACCTCTATCAGGGCGACTTCACCAAGACCAACGAGTTCGGCGAGACCGTCGACATGGAGTTCGACGAGGCCCGCTCCCAGGTCCTGGCCGCCTTCCTCATCGAGAGAGCCAACGAGGACGTTCAGGAAAAAGCCCTGAACTTCAAGGATTCCGTCGCCACCAAGGAAGATCTTACTCCGGAAGAACTGGAGAACGATTTCAGGGAAGCCGCCAAAGCCGCCGGCGTCCAGGTCCAGGATTCCTTCACCCAGGCCGTGGGCCAGATTCCCCCCATGGTCTCCAACGGCGGCCAGATCGCCAAGCTCATAGAGGAAGAACCCGTCGGCACCCTGGACGTTTTCGAAGCCTCCGACAGCTTCTACCAGGTCTACCTGGTGGTCGCCCACAGCGAAGCCTTCGAGCCGACTTTCGAGGAAGCCTTCAACGACGTGAAGAACGCCTGCCTGCAGCAGAAAGCCTATGAAATGTCCCAGCAGGAAGCCGAGGCCTTCCTGGAAAAAGTCAAGGCCGAGCCCCAGAATTTCGAGGGCATAGCCACCAATTCCAACTATCACGTGGCCAAGACCCCCTCCCCCATCATCCCCGCCCAGACCATCGTCAGGGACATCCCCCTGAGCGAATCCAAGCAGCTCTTCAGCAACCAGGCCAACACGCCGCTCCTGCTCAAAGGCAAGAACAACGTCTACGTCGCCGTGGCCACCGAGTTCGTGGAAGCGGACGCCTCCTACGACGAAGGCAAGCTGGCGGACAGGATCGCCCAGCAGAAATCCGCGCTGGAGAGAGACCTGTACGAGAGCGAAACGGAAGAGGAGATCACCAAGATCCTCTCCGAGCTTCAGGGCAACATCGTAAAAGCTACGGAAAAAGCGCGCCGCTAGGCGTTTTATGAACTCCATACGCAATCTTTACAAAAAAGGCTGCGGCCCCTCCAGTTCCCACAGCATGGGACCGAAAAGGGCCGCGGCCCTTTTTCGTTCCACCCTTCCGGAAAGGACCGCCAAAGTCAGCGTCGAGCTGCTGGGCAGCCTGGCTCTGACAGGCAAAGGCCACCTGACCGACCGGGCCGTGCTGGAAGGCCTGGCCTTTCCTAACACCGAGATAATCTGGCGGGGCGACACGTTCCTCTCCCGCCATCCCAACGCCCTGATCTTCCACGCCTACGACGAGCAGGGCCACGAGATCGTTCCCCCGAAAACTTTCTACAGCGTGGGCGGCGGCGACCTCGAGGACGAGGCTGGCAATTTCCTCCCCCAGGCCTTCTATTCGGGCTATCCCCACGACTCCATCACGGACGTCACGGAATACTGCCTCAAGTACAATCTCACCTACTACGAGTACGTGGCCCACTTCGAGCACGACGCCAGCGGCTTTGAAGCGTTTTTAAAGGACGTCTGGCGCACCATGAAGGGCTGCGTCGAGACCGGCCTTGAAAGCGGCGGATCTCTGCCCGGGGATCTCTCCCTGCCCAGAAGGGCTCCCAAGCTCAGGGACAAGGCCAACGAAAGGATCGGCATCGTCAGGGACATGAACCTGGTCTCCGCCTACGCCCAGGCCGACAGCGAGCAGAACGCTTCCGGCGCCGACATCATCACCGCTCCCACCTGCGGCTCCTGCGGCGTCATTCCCTCGATTCTCTACTACATGCAGAACGACCGGGGCTTCCCGGAGGCCGAGATCCTGGATGCGCTGGCGGTGGCCGGCATGGTCGGCAATGTGATCCGCACAAACGCCAGCATCTCCGGCGCGGAATGCGGCTGNNACCGCCCCCACCTGCGGCTCCTGCGGCATCCTTCCCGGCGTCTTATATTACTTCCACCGTCACTACAACATTTCCGAGGAAAGCATCCTCAACGCCATCATGACCGCCGGCCTCTTCGGCTGCTCCGTGGTGGCCAGGGCCTCCATCAGCGGCTCCCAGGTCGGCTGCCAGGGCGAGGTGGGC
>DBWD01000118.1:778-912 GCA_002308555.1 bacterium UBP3_UBA1247 | reverse complement strand
TGAGAGCCCTCTCCGCCGCCTCCTACAGCCTCGCCACTGACGGCATGCACCTGGTGCGCTTCGACGACGTCATCGACGTGATGTACGCCACCGGCGTCGACATGCAGTCCAAGTACCGCGAGACCGCCCAGGGC
>DBWD01000118.1:201-716 GCA_002308555.1 bacterium UBP3_UBA1247 | reverse complement strand
ATCTCCCTGATAATAATTTATTCCGAACAAAAAAATAATGCGCAATAAAAATTGCGCATTATTTTTTGCCAAAAGCCTGGCTGTAAGCTTTGATCGGTTTCGATCATTATTGCAAAGGTAAAGCAACGCGGAAGCCTTGGGCATTTCCGGCGCCATTCCAGACCTGCCCGCTGCGGCGGGCAGAACGGGATTCTTTAGCCTCTTTATCCCAAGCGCCTCCTTTAACCACTCGAAGATCGTTATATCCACTCGTAGGCCCTTTGGGATCGGTCACCGGATCGGTGCCCAGATTAAGCGCCAACCAGTCGAGGCACCATTCCCAGACANNTGCCGTGCATATCGTACAAGCCCCAGGAGTTGGGAAGATAACTTCCGACGACGGCGTGTTCACCGGTTCCCTTGTTTCCACTATAGCGACCCACTTCATTCATTTCAGAGCAGGCTGTCACGTTGGAAAGGTTCTTCCCACTGTTAAGAGCCGTGGTCGTTTCGGCCCTGCAGGCGTACTCCCACTG
>DBWD01000118.1:0-188 GCA_002308555.1 bacterium UBP3_UBA1247 | reverse complement strand
GCAGGTCGAAAGAATGGCCAGTCTTGTCGCGGAGTATGCCGAAGAAGGAATCACTTTTAACGTCGCTGCTTCCGGGCCATGTTTGCACGCCACGCAAATTGTAGTATGCTACTCCTCCTTCCACAGGCCTTGTGTCACCTTTATATGCGCTGGGGTTCGACTCCATAACAAGTTCATACTGCTTCTGG
>DBWD01000036.1:1135-11369 GCA_002308555.1 bacterium UBP3_UBA1247 | reverse complement strand
CTCAACATGTACGGCTACTCCAAGCAGTTTTTCGACGAGTGGCTCATTAGGAACAAATGCCAGAACAAGCTGACCGGCTTCCGCTTCTTCAACGTTTTCGGCCCCAACGAATACCACAAGGACAGCATGCGCTCCATGATCCTGAAGGCTTTCCCCAGGGCCAGGGACGAAAAGAAGATCTCGCTCTTCGCCTCCGACCGCCAGGACTACGCGGACGGCGAGCAGAAAAGGGATTTCGTTTACGTGAAAGACGTGGTGGAAGTGATCATGTATTTCTACCAGAATCCCTCGATAGGCGGCATCTACAACATCGGCACCGGGAAGGCCCAGAGCTGGAACGAGGTGGCGAGAGCCATGTTCAAGGCCCTGGGAACGGAAGGGACCATCGAGTACGTGGAGATGCCTGACATTTTGAAGGGCAAATACCAGTACTTCACGGAGGCCGACCTGACCAAGCTCAGGAAAGCCGGCTGCAAGCATCAGTTCATGACGCTGGAGCAGTCCGTGGGCGATTACGTCCGCAACTATCTGACCAAGGAAGCGTACCTGTGAGAACGTATATTTTCATAACGCTTTTTCTCCTTTCCGCCGGGCTCGCGCTCCGGGCGGAGGAAAGCGCCGCCCCCGCCGCGACCGAGGGGAGCCTGAGCAACAGGATCCTGGACGTTGCCAGGGATCTCGAGGCTCTCAGGAAAACCGAAAAGAAGGAGAAGAAGGAGAAGCACGTCAACCCCGCCGACTACGACTACATCGGCGAGGAAGGCATGTACTGGGGCGACTGGGACGGCTCCATCATGGGCCGGGTCATAGACAAGTACAAAGTCCCCATTCCCTTCGCGAAAGTGAAAGTCCACTCCAAGGATCTGGAGACCCACGCGGACAAGGACGGCTACTTCCAGATCGACGGCCTGCAGGTGGGCGGCCATTATTCCCTCATCATCAGCGCCAGGGGCATGGATCCCGGCGTGGCCCGCTGGATCCCCATCCCGGTCTTGAAGGTTGCCAAGATCGGCGACTTCAGCATCGAGACGGAAAAGGTCTGGACCAACTTCTGGGTCGTCACCACCAACACCCTCGTGACCACGCAAACAGACGCTTCCAGCAATTCCTTCGAGAAAGTCACCACGGTCTGCGTCAGCAACTACTACGACGTGGTGGAAGGGGAGACCAACGTCTACGACTACGCCCAGTGGTACTTCCGTTTCCATCTGAACTATATGGAACGCCGGGTGCTGGAATCCCTGGGCATCACCAACGTGCCGCTGGCCAAAAAGGAGCTGGCCAGGCGCGCCATCGGCTTCGGCTCCGACGGCCGCCCCATTGACGAGGCGGACTCCGAGGAAGAGGAGCCCGGCGATAAAAAGGAAAACGAACCGGCCGACGGAAAGGAAGCCGTGAAGGAAGAATAGATTTTTTAAAAGTCCCATGAGCCAAAAGAAGAAATTCAGACGCTTCCCGGTCCTGTCCTCCCTTTTCCTGGCGGTCTTGATCGTGGCCTTCGCGGCGGCCTATTCCTACCGCGACCACGCGCTCTTCACGGAGTACGCCAGGATCACGGCGGTCAGGGAGGGCAACACGCTGCTGAGCGGCCTGCACAGCTGGATCAACCGCGGCAGGATAAGGAGCGTCAACGTGGAAGGGCTCACCAACGCCACCAGGTACGTCTGCCGCAATTCCTCGGCACGCATCTATTCTTTTGTGATGCCCAACATGGAGATCTTCGACGCCGGCCCCAAGGAGCTGCCCATGCGCTACCTGGAGGAGCTGAAGGACAAGAGTTTTCCCACCAACGGCTTCAAGGCTTTCCATTTCACCAGCGGCGACGGACGCTTCGTTCTTTTCTGCGCTCCCGTTTTCCCCCTTTACGACTATTCCTCCCTGAGAAGGTCTCCCGGCACGCTTCTGAGCAGCGCCGCCCAGATGGGCGTCCCGGCCGCGAACGATGAGGAGAACCTCCAGGAAAGGCAGAACGAGATGCTGAACCGCCGGCGCGGCGACATCAGGCATTTCTGCCGCATCCTGACCGGCCGCTCCTGCCATCTGGAACTTCTCAAGATGACCAGCGACGACCTGCCCCTGGTCATCATCGGCCTTCCCACGGAAACTTATTCCGCCTTCCTTAACCCCCGGCGGGTGCACGGCCTCATCTTCCTTTCCGTTTTCGCCGTGGCCACCTTCCTCCTGATCTTCTTCGTGAGCTTCGCCAGGGAAAAGAGAAGCGTGGAGCGCTCGCTGGAGATCGCCGAGCAGGAGAACCAGAAACTGCAGGGCGAAAAGATCTTCAACGACAGGCTGGTGACCATCGGCCGCGCGGCGGCCGCCATCGCCCACGACCTGAGGAACCCCCTCTCCTCCATCCGGGGCTTCATCGAGCTTTTCAAAAAGCACGCCGACGAGATCGGGGACGAGGTTTACGCCAAGCACACCACCGTGATGCTCAGGGAGATCGACCGTCTCAACAACCGCATCACCGGCATACTGAATTTCGCCAAGCCCGACACCCTGAACCTCCGGCGCTGCCAGATCAAGGATTTCCTCGACCAGCTGGTGGCCATGGAGGACACGGACGCCCGCTCCAGGGGCGTGGATCTGGTGGTCGACCTGGGCCCGGATCTGCCTGAGGTCATGCTTGACGACGCGGTCTTCATGCGCGCGGCCCTGAACCTGTGCGTCAACGCTTACGACGCCATGCCCTACGGGGGCGAATTGAGGATCCGCTGCCGCCGCCAGGGGGACGCTCTTTCCATCGCGTTCCAGGACACCGGCTCCGGCATCGATCCTGAGATCATCGACCATCTTTTCGATCCTTTCATAACCTCCAAGGCGGAGGGGTCCGGCCTGGGGCTGGCCAGCGTGGAGAAGGCCGTCACGGAGCACAAGGGGACCATCACCGCCCGAAACGCCGCGGGCAAAGGCGCGATTTTCGAGATAATTCTGCCGGCGGCTTCCCAGGAGCAATAAAGCGAGATGAACAAAGTTAAGGAAATTTGGATATTGGTGGCCGACGACGACCGCGCTCACAGGGACATGCTGCGGGCGAACCTGGAGCACGCCGGCTATTCCGTCATGGAAGTGACCAACGGCCAGGAGGCGGTGCGCTGCGTGAAGACCCAGCACCCGGACCTGGTGCTGATGGACATGCGCATGCCGGAAATGGACGGCCTCACGGCGGTCAAGGAGATCCGGCGCTTCGACCAGCAGACGCCCATCCTCATCATGACGGCCTTCGGCACCATCGAAAACGCCGTGCAGACCGTGAAGGCCGGAGCCTACGACTACATCCTGAAGCCCCTGGACATGGGCGTTCTGGAAAAGGCCATCAAGACCGGCCTGGACCAGCAGGGTGAAAAGGAGGCCGCGGCCCACTGGGTCGGCGGCGAGCAATACGTGGCGGAAAGCCAGGCCATGACAGACCTCTTCGCCCTGGCCGAGAAAGTGGCCGCCAGCGAGGCCTCCGTGCTTCTGACCGGCGAGAGCGGCACAGGCAAGGAAGTCCTGGCCAACTTCATCCAGAGCCGCAGCGCCAGGGCCCAGAAGCCCTTCGTGAAAGTCAACTGCGCCGCGCTGCACGACCAGCTTCTGGAATCCGAGCTCTTCGGCCACGAGAAGGGCGCCTTCACCGGCGCGACGGCCCAGAGGAAGGGCCGCTTCGAGCTGGCGGACGGCGGCACCATTTTCCTGGACGAGATAGGGGACATGGCGTTGGAGACCCAGGCCAAGATCCTCCGGGCGCTCCAGCAGGGGACCTTCGAGAGACTGGGCGGGACCCAGACCATCCACGCGGACTGCCGGGTGATCTCCGCCACCAACAAGGACCTTTCCGAAGCCATCAGGGAAGGAAGATTCCGCGAGGACCTCTACTACCGCCTGAGCGTGGTGCCCCTGAACATTCCGCCCTTGCGGGAACGCAAGAAAGACATTCCCTCCCTGGCCAATTTCTTCATGAAGAAGCACGCGGAGAAGAACCGCAAGCACATGGCCAGGGTGGCGCCGGAAGCCATGGACGCCCTCGTGGCCTACGACTGGCCCGGCAACGTCCGGGAGCTTTCCAACGTGATCGAGCGCGCCGTCATCCTTTCCCTGGGCGACGACCTCACCTTCGAATCGCTGCCCGCCGCGCTCAAGAAGCAGGAAAGTTCCGGCGAAGGCCTGAACGTGCGCGAGCAGAACGAGAGGAAGGCGATCGTCAACGCGCTGATACAATGCGGCGGCAACAAGACCAAGGCCGCGGAAAAGCTCGGCTGGGTCCCGGCGACACTGAGAAAAAATATGGAAAAATACAACGTGAAAGAGGATGAATATGCGTAAAACGTCGTTCACATTACTGGTTTTCCTCGCGGCCTCGGCGGCCCTGGCCATCACTCCTCTGGAAAAGAAGCACATCGAGGAGATCGCCACGAACATAGTGGAAGTCTCGGAGCCGACCCACTTCCCGCGGCTGGCCTTCGAGCTGGGCAGATTCGCCTGCGACGACAGCCTGCAGGCCCTGAACCTGATGTGGCAGAAGTGCCAGGACAAGCCGAACCCCTACGTCAGCCGCACCACCAGGGAGGACATTTACGTCGCCCGGGCCTACGTCCTTTACGCCCTGGCCAGGATCGGCGTCAAATACGCCCCCGGCCAGAAAATGCTCAACGACAATTTCGAGATCTCCCGGCCCGTGGGCATCGCCTTCCAGCAGGCCAAGAACGGCAGCCTGCTGAAGTATCTGAAAAGGGGCGTCTCAGGCCTGGCCGCGAGCAACCCGCTGGTGTCCAGCGACACGGAGCTCCACTTGATGAAACGCTACATCCCGGGCTCGGAATTCATTTTGAAAAACTGCCCGGACCTGAACGGCCAGGGGATACGCTTCGAGGATTACAGGAGGATCCTGGAGACCATCTGCCTTCTGGAGACCACGCGCTCCAAGGAAGCCCTGCCGCTTCTGACGCTGCTGCTGGGCAAGGACGAGTCGCGCTATTGGGAGAAACCCGTCTTCAGGGCCGTCTATAACCTGGACCTCACGGACGAGGAGAAATTCGAGTTTTACAAGACCGCCTACAAGGAGACCAAGAACAAGACCGCGGACAAGGCCCCCGGCAACCTCAAGGGCGAGCCGGAATTCGACATAAGGTACATTTCCGGGGAAGCGCACCTGATCCTGCTGGTCTCCCGCCTGAACGTGCCCGTCAAGGAAAAGGGCTCCCTGTATGAAAAATCTTTGGCCAGCAAATCTTTCAGCGCCAAGCAGGCGGTGGTGGACGCCATGGTCAGGGAAGGGCTATTCGACAAGCTGATGGTTCTCTTTTCGGCCCGCAACAAGGACATGAATTTGGCCCAGTTCACCATCTACCGCCTGGGCTACGATTCCGCCGCCGGCGCGAAAGATCTGCTTATCAAGATCTCGAAACTGGAAAACAAGACTTTGTCCGACACCGCCAAGGAAGCGCTGCTCATCAAATGACGGAAAAGGAAAGAAAGGCGAGAGTCGTCGAGGCTGTGAAAGCCGCTTATCCCAAAGCGGGCTGCTCCCTCAGGCACAGGTCTGTCTGGCAGCTCTTGTGCGCCACCATCCTTTCCGCCCAATGCACCGACGAGCGGGTAAACCTCACGACTCCCGCTTTGTTCAAGGCTTATCCCACGCCAAAAGAGATGGGCGAAGCCAAACAGGAAGACGTTGAGAAGCTGATCCGCTCCTGCGGATTCTATAAGAACAAGGCCAAAAGCCTCATCGCCGCCTCGAAAATAATCGCGGAAAAACACAAGGGGCGCGTGCCGAAAACTATGGAGGAGCTTACGGCCCTTCCCGGCGTGGCCAGGAAGACCGCCAACGTCGTCTTAGGCACAGGGTACGGCATCAACGACGGCATAGTGGTCGACACCCACGTCTCGCGGCTCTCGAACCGTTTGGGACTGACGAAGAACGGCGAACCGGAAAAAATTGAAAAGGATCTGATGCGCATCGTCCCGAGGGAAGAGTGGACTGATTTCAGCCACCAGCTTATCGCCCACGGCCGCTCCGTCTGCCAGGCTAGGGGTCCTAAGTGTTCGGATTGCGTGTTGGCGGATTTGTGTCCGAGCGCTAATAAATAATATTAATAATGGGCTGCGAGCCTCGGCCAGTGTCGTTCTAGGTTATTTTTATTATTGGGTGGCAGACTTCGGTCTGCCACATTTTAAAAGGTCGTTCTGTATACGCGTTTTTTCGTCGCTCCTCTCGATAAGCCAATATTTTTTAGGTAGTAGTAAAAACTGAATCAGTGTTCCGAAAAAATATTGGCTTATTTTCGCTTCACTCCGAAAAAACGCTGTGTTGCCAGCGTTTCGTTCGCTATGCGAACGAAGCGCCGCTTGCTCTTTTCGCCGCAAAACTCTCGACGCTTGGTCGGCGTATCAGAATACGCCTCCCGCGCGTCATCGGCTTATCGACGAAAATTTCTGCGCGGCGCACCGTATCAGTTTTTATGAGGAGCGGCGCAAATTAAAAAGCGGCGGAATTATGTCCGCCGCTTTTTGTTTCATAGAAATTATCGCCGCTCTTTTCAGTTCTCAAACATGTGTTTGACGGAGTTGGCGTAGTATTGAACCACGATGGGCTTGACGACGGATATCTCGTCGCCCCGGCGCTTGAGGATGTTCCTGAGCCTCCAGGGCATGGCCAGGTGGGGTTTGGCCAGTTTCCAGATGTAGCCCGGGTTGGCGTTCTGGTCCACGCCGGGTATCATCTTGTAGCCGTTTTTGAGGGCCTGGTCTTTTTCCTTGTCCATGCGGGCGTAGAGTTCCGTAAGCTTCAGCTTCGTGTCTTGGCCGAAGGCGTGGCAGACCAACGAGACCGGAGTAAGGACGGTCTCCTTCAGCATGGCGTTCCGGACTTTGTCGCCCAGTTCGTCCAGGTGCCTGAGGTCTTCCATGGTGATGTAGATGGGCTCGCCGAAGGAGAAGAGCACTTTGCCCCGGGCTTGCAGAAGCGCGTGCAGCTTGAAGGAGTTGAGGTCTTTCGCGCGGTAGCGCTTGGACATGCCTTCCTTGGCTTTTATCTCCTGGAGCTGATGGAAGACTTCGTCCTCCGTCACGCGCTCGTAGGTGATGCCCATGGGCAGGATGGCCATCTTGCCGTCCTCGTTGATGGCTCGCTTGGCCATGCCGAAGATGCCGTGGGCCAGCTTGCCCACCTCGCCGTTGTAGGAGCGGCCGGCTTCCGGGTAGATCAGGACGGTCTCGGATTTCTTGAAGATCTCCTCGGTCAGATAGTCGTAGAAGGTCTTCAGGTAGATGATATTCTCTTTCTTGCGGAGGTTCTCCTCCCTGATGCGCTCGCGGTCGAGGCAGATGCCCTTGACCTTGGGCAGCATGGTCTTGAAATAGCCGTGGAAAAGGTTTTTCCCCGCGATGGTGCAGGGGTAGTACTCGAGGGCCTTGAGAAGGACGCAGTCGATGAGGAGGTAATCCAGGTGGCTCTTGTGGGTGGCGCTGATGATGACGGGCACGTTCTTGGGTATCGTCTTGAAATTCTCGATGCCCCTAAGCATGATGTGCTTGATGCCGAGCTTGGCGATGGCCAGGATCACGCGCCGGATGCGATAAGAGTATTTCTTGTCGTAATGGTGGCGGATCTCGTCCCGGAAGCGCGCTTCCAGCTGCTCTCTGGAAAGGTTTGATGTATCCACGGTGTTTTTCTTTGATTTGTTATTTTATATATTCTATCAAAGTTGAAGCTTATTGTGAAATAGTCCGCCTCTGCCGGCGCGAACCCCCGGCGCGGCGGGGAGCGCGCCGTTTTTCCGCCTGTTGATAAGCGGTGGATTATTTCTTGAGAAGCTTTGGATAAGGTTCTCCGTTCCGGTCGATAAACTTTTGGATATCCTTTGGAAAAGCGGTTGGGAAGCGGTGGGTAAAGGCGTCCTTCCCAAGCGCCGTAAATCCAGGTCGTTTTTTGTATAATAAAAATATGATTTTAAAATTGGAACATAAGGATTCCCGCTGCAAGGCCAGGGCGGGAGTCGTCACCACCGCCCACGGGACTTTCACCACCCCGCGCTTCATGCCGGTGGGCACCAGAGGCTGTGTGAAAGCCATGCCCCACGCGGAATTGGAGGCGCTGGGCGCCGACATCATACTGGGGAACACCTATCACCTCATGACGCGCCCCGGGATGGAGAACATGGCCAAGCTGGGCGGCCTGCACAAGTTCATTTCCTGGGACCGTTCCATTCTTACGGACAGCGGCGGCTTTCAGGTCTACAGTCTGGCCGATCTAAGGAACATCAGCGACGAGGGCGTGGCCTTCAAGAGCCACATCGACGGCCAGAAGATGTTCCTTGGCCCCAAGGAATCGATGCTCATGCAGCAGGTATTGGGTTCCGACATCGCCATGGCTTTCGACGAATGCCCGCCGGCCCTGGCCGAAAGGAAGTATATCGAGTCGGCCGTCAACAGGACGCTCAGGTGGCTGGGTACCTGCGTGGAATCCAACAAGGCTTTCAATGAGAAAGAGGGCGGTGATTTTCCCCGGCAGCTTTTGTTCGGCATCGTGCAGGGCGGCGTTCTCGACGACGAGAGGCTGCGCTGCCTTGAAGGGATAATGCAATACGATCTGCCGGGCCTGGCCATAGGCGGCCTGGCGGTGGGGGAGCCGCCCGAGGAAATGTACCGGGTCTGCGATTTTTTGTGCGACGGCCATATGCCCGAAGACAAGCCTCGCTATCTTATGGGCGTGGGCACGCCGGAGGATTTGGTGAACTGCGTGATGGCGGGCGTGGACATGTTCGACTGCGTGATGCCCACCAGGAACGCCCGGAACGGCACGGCTTTCACGAGTTTCGGGAACGTCCCGGTCAAGGCCGGGCGCTTTGCCCTGGACGAGCGGCCCCTGGAAGAGGGCTGCCAGTGCCCCACCTGCCAACGCTACACGAGAGCCTATCTGCGGCATCTTTTCAACGTGGGCGAATCATTGGCGGGCTATTACCTGACGGTGCACAATCTTTATTTTTATCTGGAACTGATGAGGAAAATGCGGGAGGCCATCCTGGAGGACAGGATGACGGAATTCGCCGCCGCTTTCTTCAGCCAGCGGCGGAGCGGAGAAAATGAGTAAGAACGAAGAAAAGAATCCTTCCCCGGTCCTTATCGAGAACAGGAAGGCCCGCTTCGACTACCATATCCTCGAAACGGTGGAGGCCGGCCTGGTATTGCTAGGCACGGAGATAAAATCCCTGCGCGCCCGCCAGGCGAGCATCCAGGAGGCCTATTGCCGCCCCATTGGCGGCGAGATGTTCCTTATCGGAGCCCGCATCAACGAATACGACAAGGGCAACCGCTTCAACCACGACCCGGAAAGGAAAAGGAAACTTCTGCTGCACCATTCCGAGATTCTGAGGCTGACGAAGAAGATCGAGCGCAAGGGCCTCACGCTGATCCCCCTGAGGCTTTATCTGAAAAAGGGCAAGGTCAAAGTGGCCGTGGGCCTCTGCGAAGGCAAGCACACCTACGACAAGAGCGAGTCGCTGAAAGAGAAGGCCAAGAAGCGGGAGGAGGAGATCGCCTTCAGCGAAAACTCGCGCAGGCGTTGATAGCGTTTTGGTATAATGGCTTTATTAATCTAATCTGAATTTTAAATGAAAATCATCGAAAGCAAAGAAGCGCTGGACGAACTTTTGAAGAGCCGCCGGAACGAGCGGCCCAGCCAGAAGCTCGCGGAGATCGTGGGCTCCATCATCAAGAGAGTCGCCAAGGAAGGGGACGCGGCGATCTGCGAATACACGAAGCAATTCGACAAGTGCCCCCTGAGCCCCAGCAAGCTTAAAGTCAGCAAGCGCGAGATAGAGAACGCCAAATGCCCCCCGGAACTGGAGAAGGCCATTAAGAACGCCGCCGAGGGCATCCGCGCTTTCCATGAGAAGCAGCTCAGGACTCCCTGGAAGGCCGAAGGCCCCTTCGGGGGCAGCTTCGGAGAGACCTACCGTCCCGTGAGGCGGGCGGGTATCTATGTTCCCGCGGGCACCGCGCCCCTGGTCTCCTCGGTCCTCATGAGCGTCATCCCGGCCCAGGTCGCTGGCGTAAAAAGCATTTGCGTGGCCACTCCCTGCAATGAGGAGGGCAAGGTCAATCCCGGCATCCTGGCGGCCTGCAGGCTTCTGGGCGTCCACGAGCTTTACCGCGGGCACGGCCCTTCTCTCGTGGCGGCCATGTGCCTTGGCACCCGCGCCATCGAGAAGGTGGACGTGATCGCCGGCCCGGGCAGCGCGGCCGTCACGGA
>DBWD01000036.1:0-1126 GCA_002308555.1 bacterium UBP3_UBA1247 | reverse complement strand
AACGTCGACCTTATCGCCGGCCCCAGCGAGAGCCTCATCATAGCCGACGAAACGGCGGAGCCGCGCTTCGTGGCCGCCGACATTCTTTCCCAGGCCGAGCACCATGGCAGCCAGACCTACGTCGTCACCACCTCCAAAAAGCTTGCCGAGGCGGCCGCCGCCGAGATCGCCAGCCTGACGGAAAACGAGCTGGCTGGCGCCGTGGAGCCTGCCGGTCTTGACAGGCTCAATATCGTCGTCGTCAAGGACCTTAAGGAAGCCGCCGCGGCTTCGAACGCGATCGCTCCCGAGCATTTGCAGATCATGACGAAAGACGACGAGGCAGTCCTCGCGCACATAACGAACGCCGGCGCGGTCTTCCTTGGCAAATGGACGCCTGTGCCGATGGGCGACTTCGCCTTCGGCCCCAGCCACGTGCTGCCGACAGGCGCCGCGGCCGCCTTTATGAGCGGGCTTTCCACCGCCACGTTCATCAAGCGCATGAGCGTCATGAAGGCTGACGAGAAAGGCTTCAAA
This sequence comes from bacterium UBP3_UBA1247, assembly GCA_002308555.1. The sequence goes on along the minus strand of DBWD01000036.1, from coordinate 610 downwards.
AATATGTCCCAGACAATGGAAGTCTTCTCCCGCTACGAACAGCTGCCGGCCCACGGCTTCACCTCCAGAGTCCGCAAGGAAAAAGGACTGAAATGAAACTGAAGATCCTAAAGGAAGGCGACGAGAAGCTCAGGGTGATCTGCAAGCCCGTGCCGAAGGTCACCGCGCAGATAAAAAAGCTTGTCGCGGACATGATCGAGACGATGTACGCCGCCAAAGGCGTGGGCCTGGCCGCCCCGCAAGTGGGAAGCGACCTGAGGATCATCGTCTTCGACCCCAGGACCTCCAGGCGCAAAAGGCCGCAGGTCCTCATCAATCCCGTGCTCTCCGAACTGGAGGGCGAAATAAGAGGGGACGAGGGTTGCCTTTCCTGCCCGGGCTTGTGGGGCGAAGTGACGCGCTACGCTCACGTAAAAGCCACAGGACTGAACGAGAAGGGCGAGGAAGTGGAGATCGAGTCAGACGGCGGCGTCCTTAGCGTGGTTTTGCAACACGAAACGGATCACTTGGACGGAATACTGTTCCTGGACAGGCTGGATCCGGCGCAGCAGCTGAGAGTGCAGCAGGAGAGGGAGGAACTATAGATGGTGGGCGTTACTGGACTCGAACC
>DBWD01000065.1:11756-22169 GCA_002308555.1 bacterium UBP3_UBA1247 | reverse complement strand
CTCAAGCAGGCCTTCGAGAACAAATGATCCGGAAACGCTCCGGAAACGAAAAAAGGCGCGCCGTGAGGCGCGCCTTTTTTTGTCAACGGAGAGCGGCTTACTTTTCTATCAGCACGCCCTTCCTGATGAAGGTGGGCTTGTCGTAGTTGATGCCGGCGATGTAGGTGGGCGCCGTGTCCTTGAAACGGCCTTCCTCCACCGCCAGGAAGCCTATCTCATACTGCTTCATGGGACCGGCTTCCGTCTGCTCCACCACGGAGCTGGGAATCTCTTTCTGGCTGTTGATGCCCGTGGCGAACAGGATGACCTTGGCGCCTTCCTGGTCGTTGTCCACGTAAAGGCCGTTGTAGACTTCCGTCTGGCGGCTGATCTCGTTCTGGAGCACCAGGCGGGCGTCCTTGATCTGCTTGAAGGAGACGTTGGGGGAGGTGAGGGTTATGAGAGCCACCCTTTGGGCGTCCTTCAGGGTCAGGCTGCCGCTCTTGGTGGAGCGGGCCAGGTTGATGGCCAGGGAGAGACCCTGCTCGCCCTTGGCTTCGCCGATCCCGATCATGGCGTCGCCGGAGGTGGAGGCGACTTTGATGAGCTCGCTGAAGTCCAGGTTCTCGTAGCCCGCGCGGTTGACCACGATGTTGATCATCTCGATAAGGCAGATGACGTTGTTGTCCGTGGCCCGCAAAACTTCCAGGAAGGGCACGTCCTCGTTTTCCACGCCCTCGCCGTTGGTCACGGGCATGACCACCGGGACCTCTTCCTTGATGCTCTTGAGGGCGTCCTGGGCCGCCTCCTGCTTCCTGACGTCGTCGTAGTAGAAGGGGAGGGTGACGGAGGCCATGACCACGGCGCCGCCTTCCGAGGCGGCCAGGTGGGCTATGACGCCGGTGGAGCCGGAGCCCGTGCCGCCGCTGAGACCGGCGCAGAGGATCACGATGTCGGCGCCTTTCAGCATCTCGCGCAGCTTGTCGGCGCTTTCCTGGGCGGCCTGGGCCCCCAGCATGCGGTCCTTGGCGGTGCCTATGCCGGTGGAGCCTATCTCCACTTTGTTCCTGACGGTTTGGTTCTTCAGGCTGATGAAGTCGGTGTCCACGCCGTAAAACTCAAAGTTTTCGTTCAGCTTGCCGGCGTATTTTTCCTCGATGCTGGAGACCGTGTTGCAGCCGCAGCCGCCGACGCCGATTATCTTGACTAGGGGGGAGTTGTTTTTCATAGGAGGCTGAATAGATTGAACAAACCCTTGGATTTGCGTTTTTGTGAATAAGTCTCTTCCTGGGCGATGAAACTGAGCATGCCCAGCACCGTGGAGGCGCCGTGGTCGGTCTGGAACTTGTTACCGTAATGCGGGGAGAAGATCCGGACTTCCTTTTTGTCGTTCGCTTCCGCCGGCTCGGAGGGGATGATGGGGCAGGGCGTCTTGATCTCCAGGGAGGAGAATTCCCGGCGGACGTAGTTGATGAAGGAGGCGCGGGCGGCGTTGCCGGTCAGGAAGACGCCGCTCTGGATCTGGGTGAGTATGCCCTTTTCCTTTATCATGTCCGAGATGAACTTCACCGTCTCCTCGACGCGGTTCTGGATGATGGTCTCAACCGAGCGGGTCTTGTAATATTTGCCGCCCACTCTGATCTCGTGCTCTTCCTTGATGAAATTCTGCTTGACTTCCTCGGCCAGGTTGAAGGGGATGCCCAAGCCCAGGGCCAGGTCGTTGGTGACGTGGTCGCCGCCCACGGAGAAGGAGCCCGTCTCGTGGACGATCCCGTCTTTCCAGAAGGTGAAGCTGGTGCTTCCCGCGCCCGCGTTGATGAGCAGGGCGCCTTTCTGGCGCTGCTCCGCCGTCAGGACGGACCAGCCGTCCGCCACGGCGCCGAAACAGTAGCACTCCACCGTCTGGCCGCTGGCGTTCAGCGCGCCGGCGATCTTGTCCAGCTCGTTTTTCTCCTCCAGGATCCCCAGGGCCCGGGCGCTGATCTTTTCGCCCTGGCTGCCGACGACGTCGTCGAGGCTTTTCTTCCTGATCCCGTCGATGAAGTAGTCCGTGATGTAGACGTGCACCGGGCTCTGGTCCTTGTGGGTGAAGCGGGTCTCGAACTTCTCGTCGATCTCCGAGAGAAGCTTTTCCGTCACCAGCTCGTTTTTGGAGTTGTTGTCCACCGTGATGGTCTCGACGCCGCTGGTGACGCCGGATCCGCCCACGCTGACTATGACGCCCTTGATGGTGTGCTCCAGGCGGCTCTTCACGTCGTTTTCCGCGGCCAGGACGGCCTTCTTGAGGGCTTCGGCCGCCTTGCCCTGGTCTTCGATCCTGCTTTTCACGATCCCCTGGGAGGAAGCCGTGCCGTAGCCTATGACTTCAAGCGTCCCGTCTTCCGAGAGCCGTCCGACGGCCGCCCTGATGGTCTGGGTGCCCAGGTCGATTGCCGAGAGTATTTTGTCTTTTGCCATGCTATTAGATGTGTTTGCAGACCACCGCCACGTCCTCGTAGCGGGCGTCGATTTTAACCGCGTTCCGTCCGGTCTCGTGAAGCGATCTGATCACTTCGAAGACCTTGGCGACGGCGTCGCTGGAATATTCCTTTTCCAACAGGATCTCGTCGATGGAGGCCGTCTTGAAGATGATGGCGTCCTCGTCCCTGACGTCCACCGTTTTGATCGTCAGGAAATTCTTTTCCGAACCGTGCTTCAGGACCTTGACGTAGCTCAGGGCTGCCAGGATCTTCTCGTCCACGCAGCGGCGGTCTTTGCACTTCAGGGCGCCCTTGGTGATTATGACCGGGAGGACGTTCTGGTTTTCCAGCTTGGCCTCGCTCAGGATGTAGCCCTGGTCGTCTATGGGCGCGTCGCTTCCGTTCTCGGTGCGCAGGACGGCCACCGGCTCCCTTTCCTTGACGGTTATGATCAGCTTGTCGTTCAGCCTTTTCTCAACCCTGGCTTCCTTGATGTCGGGATGGCGCTCTATGTTGTTCTTGATCTCGTTGAGGTCCACCGTGTAATAGTACATGTGGTAGCGCAGCCCCGCCCACTTGCTGATGGTGGTGTTGTCCACGGTGTTGTTGTTGCGGAAGTCCACGTCCTTGATCCTGTAATCCTCGGAATAGATGACCCGGCGCATGAAAAGGCTTATGCCGAAGATCACGGCGCAGAATGCGACCGCCATGGCCAGAGTTTTCAGGAAACTCCTCCAGAAATCGCGCATGTGGGCCCGGGTGACTTCCGGACGGCGGGCGGCCTTTTGGTTCTTTGGTATGTACATTTTTCCCTCTATTGGTTTTTTAGCATTTCGTGAGCCAGGGCGGAAAGCGCGCCCGCCCCTGTGAAGAGCAGGGTGTGGGGGAACTTCCAGCTTTTGCTTCTTTCCAGCAGCAGGGCCGGGATCTCGGCGGGGGTGTTGACGTACTCCGCCTGCCCGCCCAGGTTCAGCACGGCCTCGTAAAGCTCTTTGCCGCCTATCATGCGCTTGCTTTCCCCGGCGCTGTAAACGTCAGTCAGGATCAGGTTGGGGGCCTTGGAAAGCACGTAGGCGAATTCCGGCAGCAGTTTTTCCGTGCGGGAGAAGCGGTGGGGCTGGAAGACCACGGTCAGCTCGCCCTCCAGCCGGGCGGCCGACTGCAGGAGCGCCTCTATTTCCTTCGGATGGTGCGCGTAGTCGTCGATGATCTCGGCCCCGTGCCATTTCCCCAGGCGCTCGAAGCGCCGCTGGGCGTTCCTGAAGGCGGCCAGGGGATCCCTGAGAAGCTCGGGATCGGCGCCCGCCGCGGCGCAGGCCGCCAGGGAGACGACGGCGTTGAAGACATTGTGGCTGCCTGGCAGGGGGCAGACGAAGGACAGCGAGCGTGTTTTCCCGCCGCGGTTCTCCAGAAGCGTGAAGGAGGAGGAGAGAGGGGAGAGGATCATGTCCGTGCCCACGTAATCGGCCTTCTCCAGCGCCAGCGCCCCCACGCCGCATTTGATCTTCCTGATGTCCGGGCGGGCCGCGGCGGCCAGCTCCTCGCAAATGGGATCGTCGGCGTTGTAGACGAGCACGCCGTTTTCGGTAATGTTGTTCACGTAGACCGCGAAGGCTTCCCTGATGGCCTGCATGTCCTTGTAATAGTCAAGATGGTCGGCGTCCACGTTCAGCAGCACCGCGATGTCGGAGGCGTAGCGCCTGAAGCTGCCGTCGCTCTCGTCGGCTTCCAGAACCAGCCAGCCGCCGGACCCGGCGCGGAAGTTGCCGCCGAAGGCCGGGACGTGCCCGCCTATGATGGCGTTGGGGTCGAGCCCGCCTTCCGTCATCAGGAAGGCTATGAGGGAGGAGACGGTGGTCTTCCCGTGCATGCCAGCCACGGTCACGGTCTTGTAGCGCCTGGCGATCTGGGCCAGGAGTTCCGAGCGGTGCAGGAAGGAAAGGCCGAGTTCTTTCGCCCGGAGCAGGTCCGGGTTGTCCTCGTGGATGGCGCTGCTGTAGACGAACACGTCTCCGGGCCGGAGCAGGCTGCCGTCCTGCCTGGCGGCGCACTCGACGCCATCCCGGCGCAGGTCCTCCAGCTCCTCGGATTCCTTAATGTCGCTTCCCGCCGCGGAGTATCCGCTCCTGGCCAGGAAATGGGCCAGGGGATTCATGCCGCAGCCTCCGATGCCGCAGAAGTAGAATCTCAGGTTCTTAAGTTCTTCCGTTCCGTTCATACAGCGGTTATGAAATCAAGCAGTTTTCGCGAGGCGTCCTCGAATATGAGAGCTCCCCCCGCCTCGCCCATGGAGCGCAGGGCTTCGCGGTCGGAGAGCAGCCCGGTGATGACGCCGGCCAGTTTTTCCGGATCCAGGGAAGTCTCGGGGCAGAGCCTGGCGGCTCCGGCCGCCTCCAGGATCCTGGCGTTGGCGGTCTGGTGGTCGTCCGCCGCGCAGGGCAGGGGAACGAGCACCGAGGGAAGCCTGGAAGCGCAGATCTCCGTGACGCTCAGGGCGCCGGAGCGGGCCACGCAGAGCGTCGCCAGGTCCATCAGCGAGGCCATTTCCTCGAAGAAGGGGAAGAGCCAGTGCTTCAGGCCGCAATCCCCGTAAGCTTTTTCCAGAAGTTCCCGGTCGTTGCCGCCGCAGATGTGGACGACCTGCAGTTCCGGGAATTTTTTCCCGACGACGGGAAGCGCCCGGGAGCACAGCGCGTTGACGTTGTGCGCGCCCTGGGAGCCTCCGAATATCAGCAGAAGATCCTTGCTTTTGTCCAGGCCCGGCAGCTTTTCGGACAGGTCCTTTTTGGGCTGGCGGAAAGTTTTCCTCAGGGGGTTGCCGGTGATGGCGAAGGAGTTTTCTTTTTTCAGGGAATTTTTCAGGGCCGTCATCAGGGGATGGTCGGAGCGCAGCCCGCAGGCCACCCTGACGCCCAGCTTGGCCATCAGCCTGGTGACGCGCCCGGGAATGGCGTTGGACTCGTGGATCACGGCGTTCTTACCAAGGATGACCGACGCCAGGAGCAGCGGGGCGCTGGTGTAGCCGCCGAAGACCGCCACGGCCTGGGGCTTGGTTTTCGCCACCAGGCGCAGGCTTTTGAAAAAGCCCGCGAGATTGACGAAGAAATTTCTGAACACCCTGAGCCCTTTGCCCTTGGGGGCCGAGGGCACGGGGTAAAAGTCCAGGCCGTTCTGTTTGGCGATCCTTTCCTCCATGGAATTCTTCCGCCCCGCGAAATAGATCTTCGCGGAGGGATATTTTTCCCTTATCTCCTCGCAGAGCGCCACGGCCGGCATGATATGCCCGCCGGTGCCTCCGCCGCTCACCAATATTTTTTCCAGCGTTTCCGTCATGCGAGTGTGCGGCTGACTACGCTGCGATGGCGCGGTGAGGTTTTCAGCCTGTTCCTGGCCATATTCAGGAACAGGCCGCAGGCTCCCATAAGGAAAAGCAGGGAAGACCCGCCGTAACTGATGAAGGGGAGGCCCATGCCCTTGTTGGGCAGGATGCCCGTGACGACCCCCATGTTGATGAAGGCCTGCCCGCCGATCATCAGGGTGATGCCCAGGGCGGTCAGGCGGCAGAAGGTGTCCGTCATGCCGGAGATCATGCGCCACATGATTATAAGGAGCAGCATGAAGGCGCTGATGACGCCCACGGTGCCGCAGAAGCCCAGCTCTTCGCCGATGACGGCGAAGATGAAGTCGTTGTGCGCCTCCGGCAGATACTCCATCTTCATGAGGGATCCGCCTATGCCCAGGCCGGTGAGTTTTCCGGAACAGATGGCCATCAGGGCCTGAAGGTTCTGGTAGCCGGTCTTCAGGGGGTCGGCCTCGGGATTCAGGAAGGCCAGCATGCGTTTCATGCGGTAGGTCTCATGGGTCACGTAATAGTATCCCAGCGCGGCGGAGCCGAGGAAGCCCACGGCGATGTAGCGGAACTTCATGCCCGCCGCGAAGCAGACCGCCCCGCCCACCAGCGCGATGAGCGCGGGCGTGCCCAGGTCCTTCTGGGCCAGCGCCAGCGCCAACCCGAGTACCATAATGACCGCCGGGATGAGCGCGCCTTTTATGAAGGTGCCGGCTTCCCTGGTCTCCCTGTCGTACCACCAGGCCAGCATGAGGACCATGCAGTATTTCAGGGCTTCGCTGGGCTGGAAGCGCAGGGAACCCAGGCCTATCCAGCGGGTGGCGCCTTTCACGGTCACGCCCAGGGGCGTGAAGACCAGCACGAGGGAAAGCAGGGCGAAAAGGTAGAAAAGCGGCGTCAGCCTCCTGATCCATTCCAGGGGCGCCTTGTACATGACGAACATGGCCGAGAAACCGAGGATCAACCACATCACTTCTTTCTTGAAGTAATAGTACTGGTTCCCGTTATGCTCGAGTTCCGCCACGAACACGCTGGAGGAATAGACCATCATGGCCCCGAAGCAGCTGAGGGCTATCACCAGGCAGAGGAACAGCCAGGGAAGCATGGCGTCGATTCTTTTCAATTTTTCGCCCCTTTTCTGTTTTTGTTTCCGATCAGCGGGCGGGGACTTTGATGACCTGCCCGATCTGCAGTTTGTCGCTGGAGGCGTTGTTCATGGACATCAGCTCCTCGACGGAGGAGTTGAAGCGCCTGGCGAGTTTCCAGTAGCTGTCGCCGGCCTGGACCGTGTAGGTCTGGGTACCGCCGGAAACGCTCTGGGAGGAAACTTCGCTTTCGCCGCCGGAGGGAGGCTGCACCACGGAGGAAATGGAGGGGGAGACGCCGTAGGAAACGAGGACCTTCGAGAACTGGACGCTGAAGCCCCTGGCAAGCAGGACGCCNNGGAGGGGGAGACGCTGGCGGGCGCGGACGCGGCCGCGCCGGAGGAAGCGCCGGCTCCTGGGATGGTGAGGACCTGTCCGACCTTCAGGATGGAAGTGCGGGAGATGCCGTTGGCCTCGCAGATGTCGCTGACCTTAAGGCCGTATTTCTTGGCGATCTTGATGAGGGTGTCGCCGGCCTGCACGGTGTAGTTGCCGCCGGAAGTCACGGCGCTGGTCCCGACGTAGCCGCCCGAGGACTGGGCGCCCTGGCCCTGGTAGACGTAGCCGGAGCCGGGAGCGGTCACGACGGTGGTCTCGGTGGCGGGCTTGGGCTGCAGCGTGGTCTTGGTCGTGGGTTCCGTGTAAGTGACGTCGGAGCCCTGGGAGGCGAAGGAGTCGCTGCCGGAAGCGGAGGAAACGTCGCCGGTGGGAGGAGGCAGGACGGAAATGCTCTCGCGTTCGGAAAGCGGTTCCAGCGTCTTGTCAGAGCTGGGTCCCCAGACGTTCACGTTGCCGGAGGAAACGACGTAGCTGTCGTTGATGGCCGTTTCGTCGCGGTAGAGGGAATCGTCGTTCTGCACGCTCAGAGGCTTCTGCATCTCCACGCTGTCGACGTAGGTGACCTGGGCCGGCGTCGACTCGGGATAGTTGTCGATATCCTGATAGGACGTGCCGATGGTGTTGAGGTCTTTCTCCACCAGGGCCTCGATCGTGTCGGGGGAAGTCAGCTCAAGGGTGACGTCGGTCCTGGGAGCGCTTTTGGCGCATCCGAAGAAGGCTATGCCCACAAGACTTACTGTGAACAGGAAAATTAAGAATGATTTGTTCATATGGCTCTCCTCTCTTTTGAGGTTGGTTAATCTTGTTCAACGGTCTGGGAGAGTTTCCGCGCCTGTTCCGCGAAATCGTCTCCTCTTTCCTCGAAGTTCTTGTACATGTCGAAGGAAGCGCAGGCCGGCGAAAGCAGCACCGTCCCGCCCTCCTTCAGAAGTTCGTAGCCTTTCTCCACCGCGTCCTTCATGGTCTTGGCTCTCACGGTGGGGAACTCCCCGCCGAAGATCATCTGGAACCGGTCGCTGGTGGCCCCCAGCAGGATCACGTGGGACACTTTCCCCTTCATGTAGGGGATGAGCATCCCGTAGTCGCTGCCCTTGTCGTAGCCGCCCAGGATGAGCGCCTGGGGATAGTCGAAGGCCATCACGGCCTCCACGGTGGCCTCGGGGTTGGTGCCCTTGGAGTCATCCACGAAAACGGTCCCGCCGATCTTCGCCACGGTCTCGATGCGGTGGCTGAGCCCCCGGAACGAGGCGCAGGCTTCCGCGATGGTCTTGGCGTCCACGCCCAGGGCCCTGGCGGCGGCCATGGCGCAGAGCATGTTGATGTGGTTGTGGCGGCCCTTGAGCAGCATTTCCCCGGGTTCGCCGCAGGCGCGGCTCTGGCCGTCCAGCGTCACTTGGAAGACGCCGTCCTTAAGCACCGCGCGGTCGGAATCCAGTATTTCCGCGTCGCTTCCGGTCTCGTCCACCCAGACGGGGTGGAGCTTGAAGGCGGAGATGAGGTTCTGCTCGTTCTGCTTTTCCTGATGCCAGACGATGGCCACGGAGCCCGGTTTCTGGTGGCGGAAGATGTTCTCCTTGGCGGAGCGGTAGGCCTCCACGGTCCGGTAGCGGTCCAGGTGGTCGGGGGTAAGGTTCAGCCAGACGGAGACGGCGGGGGAGAATTCCTTGATGGTCTCCAGCTGGAAGGAGCTCATTTCCAGGACCAGCACGTGGTCCTCGGTGGTCTCCAGGGCGAATTCGCTCAGCGGCACGCCGATGTTGCCCGCGGTGACGTGGGGGATCTTTGCCTGCTCCAGGATGTGGGAGATCAGCGAAGTGGTGGTGGTCTTGCCGTTGGTGCCGGTGATGGCCACGACTTTGCCCTTGCAGTGTCTTATGGCGAACTCCACTTCGCCCACGGCTTCCACGCCCATTTCCTGCGCCCAGCGCACCGCCTCGTTGTCCTCGGGAACGCCGGGGCTCAGGACCAGGATGTCGGCGTCTTCCAGGAAAGTCCTGGAGTGCCTGCCGATCTCCACGTAGGCGCCCTGGGAGCGCAGGTATTTGGCCTTCTCCATCATGGAGGAGGAAGGTTCCACGGCGCGGCCGTGGTCGAGGCAGTTGTCGCTGACGCTGACCTCGAAGCCGAGCTTCAGGGCCAGTTTCGCGGCGGCCATGCCGCTTCTAGCTAATCCCATTATCGCGACGCGCATATTCTCTTACTGCAGTTTTAAGGTTGCCAGGCCGATGATGGCGAAGATCAGCGCCAGGATGAGGAAACGGATGGTGACACGGGTCTCCGGCCAGCCCTGCATCTCGAAGTGATGGTGGATGGGGGCCATGCGGAACACTCTTTTCTGGCGGATCTTGAAGGAGGCCACCTGGATGATGTCCGAGCAGGCTTCCATGACGAAGATGAAGCCGATAATAAGAAGCAGGACTTCCTTCCTCACCAGCAGGGCGGTGATGCCGATGGCGCCGCCCAGGGCCAGGCTGCCCGTGTCGCCCATGAAGACCATGGCGGGCGGGGCGTTGTACCAGAGGAATCCCAGCCCGGCGCCCACGATGGCGGACAAGAAGACCGTCAGCTCCGCGGCGTCCCGGGCGTAGAAGATGTTGAGGTAGTCGGCGATCTTGGCGTTGCCGGCGCAGTAGGCCAGTATCAGGTAGCTCAGCGCCGCGATGGTCACGGTGCCGATGGCCAGGCCGTCCAGGCCGTCGGTGAGGTTGACGGCGTTGGAAGTGCCAACGATCACAAGGATGGTCAGGATGATGTAGTAGTAGCCCAGGTTCTCAACGATGGGGTTCTTGAAGAAGGGCACGTAGAAGGGGAAGCTCTCCTTGCCGAAAAAGATCAGGATAAGGGCGGCTGCCAGCGCCACCAGGGTCTGGAAGACCAGCTTGGTCTTGCCGGAAATGCCGGCGGCGTTCTTCTGCTTGACCTTGGTGTAGTCGTCCGCGAAACCAAGAAGACCCAGGGAAACGAAGACGCCCAGCGCCAGGATGGTGTAGAGGGAGAACTGGGCCCAGAGCAGCGTGGAGACCAGGACGGACAGGATTATGAGCACGCCGCCCATGGTGGGCACGCCCTGCTTGTTCTTGTGCAGAAGGTGGAGCGGGGGACACTCGTCGCGCCGGATCTCCTGGCCGATCTTCATCATGTA
>DBWD01000065.1:11525-11739 GCA_002308555.1 bacterium UBP3_UBA1247 | reverse complement strand
ACCAGGCTGATCAGAAGAGAGGTGATGGCCGCGCCGGCGGAACGGACCGTGATGTACTTGAAAACGTGGAAGACCGAGACGCTTTCCGAAAGCCAGCCGAAAAAGATGTAATAAAACATTTACTCCCCCTGTGACATTTTGAAAATTACCGGCAGGACGTTGCGGACAAGGGTGGAGTCCACCCCCGTCCGCAACCGGAATGCGGATGTAGAGA
>DBWD01000065.1:5570-11474 GCA_002308555.1 bacterium UBP3_UBA1247 | reverse complement strand
TCACCGCACACATTCCGTTCCTGCTTTTCATAAACTCGTTCATATTTTTATTTTTCCAACAGGAAAAAATAGTTCTCCAGTTTGTTGGCCCGGGAGCCTTTGAAAAGGACCAGGTCGTCTTTTTTGACGTAGGCCGCCAGTTTTTCCGCCGTTTCGGAGGGCTGGCACGCCTCCAGGCGGCAGGCCGTTCCGGCTTCCCTGGCGCCCTTCAGGTAGGTCTCGGCGTTCTCGCCGACCGTGAAGAGGGCGTCCAGGAATTCCCCGGCGAACCTGCCCAGCTCCCGGTGGGCTTCCTCGGTTTTTTCGCCAATTTCCAGCATGTCGCCCAGCAGCGCGATCTTTCTTCCCGCCGTCGGCATCTTCCTGAGCATGGACAGGGAGGCGCGCATGGAATCCGGGTTGGCGTTGTAGCAGTCCAGGATGAAGGTGGCGCCCAGGCCCTGCCTGATCTCGTTGCGCAGCTTCTCGCCCTTGAAGTTCTCCAAACCCGCCCCGAGGGTCTCGAGCTTGATGTCGGGGATGAGCGCGAAGGCGCCCGCGGCGGCCGCGGCCACGTTGAAGGCGTTGTAATAGCCTATGACCGGGACCCGCAGCTCGACGCTGCCCATGGGAGTTCTCAGCTCGCCGAACAGGCCTTCGCCTTTCTCCTCCTTCAGAATAAACTCGAAATCGCCGCCGGGGCCGAAGGGCACGACCTCGAGGCCCAGGCGTTTCGCCATATCGCGCAGTTTTTCGTAGAAGTCGCAGTCCCTTGGCAGGGCCGCGCGGCCGCAGGGCGGCAGGCCGCGGAAGACCTCGGCCTTGGCTTCCGCGATGTTTTCCCGGGAGCCCAGGAACTCTATGTGCGCGCTGCCCACGTTGGTGATGACGGCGGCCTCGGGCCTGGCCAGGCGGCTCAGGGCCTGGATCTCGCCCTTGTGGTTCATGCCCATCTCCACCACGGCGTAGGAGTATTCGTCGCCCAGGCGCAGCAGCGTCAGGGGAAGCCCTATCTCGTTGTTAAGGTTGCCCTGGGTGACCAGCGTGCCGCCGAGCTGGGACAGGATGGAGCCCAGCATGTTCTTGGTGGTGGTCTTGCCGCAGGAGCCGGTGACCGCGATCATGGGGATCTGGATCCTGGCCCGCTGGTAGGCGGAGAGATCCTGAAGGGCCTTGACGGTGTCCACCACCCTGTAGCAGGGGAGGCTCGTTCCGCCGCAGCTGAGGATGCAGGCCGCGGCGCCTTTCTCCGCGGCCTTGGCCGCGATCTCGGGGGTGTCTCCGCCTCTCAGTCCGACGAAGAGATCGCCCGGCTCGGTCTCCCTGGTGTCGACCCTGAGCTCCATGGCCCCCGTCGGGGGGACGCCGTAGAACTCAAAGCCCTTGCCCAGGGCTTCCGTAATGTTTTCGTGTGTGAACTTACGCATTTTCTATCTTGGCGATTATCTCTTTGGTTATCGTTCTTTCGTCGCAGTCGTAGAAGACGCGGTTGATCTCCTGGTAAGTCTCGTGCCCTTTCCCGGCGATGAGCACCACGTCGCCGCTCCTGGCTTCCTTGATGGCGTACTCGATGGCCTGCTTGCGGTCCAGGATGACCTGGTAGTTGCTTCCGCTCATGCCTTCCTTGATGTCCGCCACGATGGCCTCGGGATCCTCGGTGCGGGGGTTGTCGGTGGTGATGACCACCATGTCGGCCATCTCCTCGGCGGCCCTGCCCATCCTGGGACGCTTGGTGCGGTCGCGGTCGCCGCCGCAACCGAAGACGATCCAGAGCCTGTTCTCGGTGATCTCCCTAAGGCAGCGCATGACGTTGCGCATGGCGTCGTCCGTGTGGGCGTAGTCGATGACGATGACGAGCCCAAGCTTGTTGGGCATGAACTCGAGCCTGCCGGGCACCGGGGGCAGGGCGGGGCACATTTCCAGCATGGTCTCCTCCGGCATGCCGAAGGAGCGGGCCACCGCCAGCGCGCCCATGACGTTGGCCACGTTGTGGCGGCCGAGATAGTTTATCTTGAGGCGGTGGGGGGCCTGGAAGACGCCTTCCAGGGTGAATTCCGAACCGTCGCGCATGACCACGATGTCCTTGGCCCTGATGTCGGCCTCCTTCTCCAGGGTGGTCATGGTGACGACTTTCTTTCCTTCCGCCTTCAGCTCGCCGGCCAGCCTGGCGCCCCACTCGTCGTCGGTCATCACGAAACAGGTGGCGTCGCTCTTGCAATGGTCGAAGAAGCGCCGCTTGGCGGAATAGTATTCCTCCATGGAGTGATGGTAGTCCAGGTGATCCTGGGTGAGGTTGGTGAAGACCAGGGCGTCGAAAAGCAGGTTGCCGATCCTTTTCTGGACGGCGGCGTGGCTGGAGACTTCCATGACGGCCGCGTCGGCCCCGGCCTTGTCCATGATGGACAGGAGGGAATAGAGCTCGAAGACGTCCGGGGTGGTGCGGGAGGCGGGTTTCTTAAGATCCTTGATCTCGTAGGAGATCGTGCCGATCAGGCCCACGGTGAGGCCCATGGCGCTGAGAAAATTTCTGACCACATAGGCGGAGGTGGTCTTGCCGTTTGTGCCGGTTATGCCAACAAGCTTGCACTTGGGCTGCCCGTAGAAACGGTGGGCCAGGAGGGAAAGGGTCTCGATGTCCTCAGAGATCTTGACCACCGTGATGCTGCTCGGGACGAGCTTGGGAGGCTCGCTGACGAAGATGACCTCGGCGCCTCTTTCCACGGCGTCGGAGATGTAGACCAGCCCGTCCGCCACGGCGCCTTTCTTGGCCACGAAGACGAAGCCCGGCTTGACCTGGCGGCTGTTTAGGGAAAGGCCGGAGATCTCAGCCTTTTCGCTTCCCTGGATGAGCTCGTGGGGAATGTCTTTCAGTAATTCACTCAGCAGCATATTGTTCCTCTCTCTTGTTTTCCTCCTCGGTCTCGTAATCCGCCGGCACCTGCAGATGCTCAAGCGCGGCCTTGCAGACGTCCCTGAAGATAGGCGCGGCCACCGTGCCGCCGTAGATCTTGCCCCTGGGGGAGTCCAGGACCACCACGCAGACGATCTTGGGATCGTAGGCGGGGACGAAGCCGGCGAAGGAGGCCACGTAGTTTTTCCCGGAGATCTTTTTCGTTTCCGGATCGATCTTCTGGGCGGTGCCGGTCTTGCCGGCCACCTTGTAGCCCGGGATGTCCACCAAACGTCCGGTGCCGTCCCTGTCGGTCACCGACACCATGGCGTCAGTCATGTCCAGGGCGGCCTTTTCCGAGATAACCCCGGACTGGGCCACCTGGGGTTCGAAATAATTGAAATTCTTCGCCTCCGGGGAGATCGATTCGTCGGGCATGTGGATCATCTTGACCAGCCTGGGCTTCATCCTGACGCCCCGGTTGGCGATGGTGGCGTAGGCCGAGGCCATCTGCAGCGCCGTGACGTTGATCTCCTGGCCGAAGGCCATGGAGTGGAGGCTGTAGCCGGACCATTTGTCGCAGTTCTGGAAAATGCCGGGGGACTCGCCGTCGATGATCTTGAGGTCGCTCTTGGAGCCGAAGCCGAAGGACCTGAGGCCTTCGTAGAATTTTTTCTTGCCCAGCATCTCCGCCACTTGGGCGATGCCGATGTTGCTGGAGAACTTGATGACGTCCTTGAAGCTGACGACGCCCAGCTTGTGGTCGTCCTTGAGCCTGCGGCCGTATTCGGTTATCCAGAGGCCGTTCTTGCAGTCTATCTGGGAATTGAGCGTCACCACGCCCTCGTCCAGGGCCAGGGCGCCGGAGACGGGCTTCATGATGGAGCCGGGAGGGAAGGGGTCGGACAAGAGAATGTTGTTGAAGGCGCCTTCCTTGTAATTGCTCCGGTCGTTGGGGTCGAAGAAGGGCCAGGAGGCCATGGCCAGGATGTCGCCGGTGGAGGGATCGAGCATGATGATGCCGGCACGGGCGGGAGTGAATTCCTCCGCGGCCTTGGCCAGCGCTTCCTGGGCGATCTGCTGCAGCTTCTCGTCGATGGTCAGGAAAACGTTCTGGCCGTCCATGGGGTCAAGGATGAGGTCGACGCTCTTCGGGTCGAAGAAGCGGCGCTGGCGGTTGTCCCTGAGGAAAGTGTTCCAGCCGTCGATGCCGGCCAGGTAATGGTCCGCGCCTCTCTCGACGCCGAAGACGCCGTGGCCTTCGTTGTTGCAGAAGCCTATCTGCACGCCGAATAGCTCCTTCTTGGGATAGACGCGCTTCTCCTCGTATTTGACGTAGATCCCCGGCAGCTTTTTCTGGGAGATGAGGGCCCTGATCTTGTGGCTCTCAGTGTCCATGAGGCCCTTGGCGATGACGCTGTAGCGGTTGCTGGCGGTCAGCTTCGCGTAGATGTCGCTCTCGGACATCTCCATGACTTCGCCAAGCAGCCTGGCTTCTTTCCTGGCCAGGTCCTTCATGTCGGCCCTTCCTTTCTTGACGCCGTCCTCGGCGATTTCCCTCACCAGGCCCGGGTCGCACCAGAGCATGGGGGAGGTGGTGGACAGCGCCAGGATGGAGCCGTGGCGGTCGCAGATCTGGCCGCGCTTGGCCTCCACCTTGACGGTGGTGCGCAGCTGTTCGAGTTTTTTGGCGTTGCGGTCCGTCTGGTCGGTGCACTGAAGTATGTACACCCTGACCAGAAGCGCCGCCATGGCGAGGGCCGTTAAGCCCAGAAGAAAATGTATTTTCACGCCTCCCTGTTTCATAAGATCATTCAAAAAATGCTAGCGGTTCGCCGACTCCCGTCCCTGGGGGCCGCCGGCCAGCCGGTTGTTTTCGTTGTTGTCCACATCGATGCCAGCGGGCTTCCGCAGGTTGACGATGCGGCTGAGTTTCGTTTTGCGGAGGTGGATGCCGTTTTCCGCCAGAGCCTTCTCCACGTATTCCACGGCCCGGACCTTCTCCAGTTCCGACTTGGTGAAATCCCTGTCCCGGCGCAGGCCCACGATCTCGTATTCCAGGTTGGCTATCCTCATCTGGACGTCGGCTTTCTTCTTGCTCATGTTGATGAGGCCGAAGCAGAACGTGACAGCCAGCAAAAGAGCGGCGCAGAAGAGGGCGCAGAGCTTGAAGTTCAGGCTCAGGCCTTTTTCCTTTTCCCTTTTGGGTCTGGTGTAGATCACTCTAGGCATGTTTTTTCTCCTTTGATTGGCGCCTTCTCGAAGACTCTCAGAAGCGCGCTGCGGGATCTTGGGTTTTCCTTGATTTCCTCTTCCCCGGGAGTAAGGGGCTTCTTGGTTATGATGGAGCCGAGTTCGGCCCGCTTGAATTCCCGGAAAAGATTTTTCACTATCCTGTCCTCTCCGGAATGGAAACTGATGACTACCAGCCTTCCTTCGGGCGCCAGCAGTTCCGCGGCGCCCTTCAGGCCTTCCTCCAGGGAGGTCAGCTCGTGGTTCACGGCGATGCGCAGGGCCTGGAAGACCCTGGTGGCCGGGTGGACCTTGGAGCGCCGGAAGCCGAAGCGGTAATAGACCCCCGAGACCAGCGCCGCCAGTTCCTCCGAGCTTTCGAAGGGCTTGAGTTTCCTCTTTGCCGCGATGGCGCGGGCGATGGGCCGGGAGAACCTTTCGTCGCCGAAACGGTGGAATATGTCAGCCAGTTCGTTTTCCGGACAGGTGTTCAAAAGATCTGAAGCCTTGAAGAGCTCGTTGCGGTCCATGCGCATGTCCAGGGGGCATTCCTTCTCGAAGCCGAACCCGCGCTCGGGATCGTCCAGCTGTTTCGAGGAGATCCCGCAGTCGCAGAGGATGGCGTCGAAGGAGTCCAGGCCAAGTTCCGCGCAAACGTCCCTTACTTTGGCGTAGTCGGAATGTCTCAGGGTGAAATTGCCGCCGACCGCTTTCAGATTCTCGTAAGCCAAAGGCAGAGTTTCCGTGTCGCGGTCCAGGCCGAGAAGAAAACCGGAGGGCGCTATCGCTTTCAGAATGGCGGG
>DBWD01000065.1:0-5519 GCA_002308555.1 bacterium UBP3_UBA1247 | reverse complement strand
GAGCAAACTTCCGAAAGCATGACGGGTATGTGGTCCATTCTTTTTACCTCGGTTCTTTTCTCTGCTCGGCGATTTCCTGCATGTTTTTCCCGAGATCGGCGATGTTGGCCGCGAATTCCGCCGCGAAGGCTTCGCTGTTCCAGATCTCCATGTGGGTGGAGACGCCGGTGACAACGATCTCTCCTGTCAGGCCGGCCCAGTCTCTCAGATTCTTGGGGATCGTCAGACGTCCGTGGGAATCGATCTCGAGCTTGCTGCCGCCCAGCATGGCGCGCTTCATTTCCTCGGTTTTGGCGTCGAACTGGTTAAGGCCGTCGAGGACCTCCACGCTCTTGGAAAATTCTTCCCAGTCATAGAGCCGGAGGAATCTCTTGCGTCCGAAAGTGACGAAAAAGAGTTTCGCGCCGTTGACCCGGCAGAATGCCGGAACGGCTATGCGCCCTTTCGCGTCCACCTTCAAAGAGGCTGTTCCTATGTACCGTTCTTTCGCCATTGGTTTAAAGGTTGGAAATGATCAACACACACACAATCCGTTAAAAAAACACACTCCGAATTTTTACGCCAAACATTATAGCCCACTTTAGCCCACAAAGTCAAGCCCCCCTACCAAAGCACCCCTCGATCCCGCTTGCTTTGCAAATTAACTATCTAAAATTTAAATACTTATAATTTTGGATGAAGTGGGCGGGGGAGAGCTTGACACGGGTTTGGCGAGGCGAAAAAGGGGGAAATAACCTGTGGATAAGTGGTGGCGAAAAGGATTTTTTGAAAAATGGTGGGAGAAAGTGGGGGAACGTTGGAAAAAAGTTCCCGAAACGCGGGAAGGCCTGAAAAATCAAGGGGCCCGGCGGTCCGCGTGGAAAGGCGCGCTTCCCGTATTGCCACGTTGCCCGGATTCTGTTAAAATTTAAAACGCTATGAACAATGTAAAAACGTTTATACTGGGCCTGGACGGCGCCGACTGGTCGGTTCTGGAACCCTTGCTGAAAGCGGGGGAGCTGCCGAACTTCAGCCGCCTTTACGCGGGCGTCCACGGGCCCTTGGACAGCACGGTCCCGCCCCTGACTCCTCCGGGCTGGACCGCCTCCGTCACCGGGCGCAATCCCGGCAAGCACAATATTTTTGATTTCTTCTCCTACAGCGGGAAAGATTACGACCTGCATCTGACCAAGCGCACCGACCGGGCCTGCCGCGCCGTGTGGAACTACGTTTCCGAGGAGGGCGGCCGCGTCCTGGTCATGAACGTGCCCCACACCTATCCTCCCGAGAAAGTCAACGGGTATCTCATCTCCGGTTTCGGCACGCCCGAATGGGACTGCGCCTACACCTATCCTCCCGAGTTGAAGAAAAGGATCCTGAAGGAGCATCCCGGCTTCAAGGTGGACATGCCCTCCCGCCTGCTGCACGAGGGAAAGTTCAAGGAATTCACGGAAAAGGTCAACGCCCACTGCGAGGAGCAGTTCAAAGTTTTCACGGAACTTTACAAGGAGCTGAAGCCCCATTTCGCCATGTTCGCCTTCGTGGAGATGGACAGGCTTTTCCATTTTTTCTGGAAAGAGAACATGCTGGAAAAGGAAGGTCCTTACGCCACGCTTTTCCGCGACCACTTCGTTTTCCTGGACAAGCTCATCGGCGCTTTCCTGGACACCCTGGACAAGGAGACCGCCGTCATGGTCATTTCCGACCACGGCTTCGGGGAAGTCAGGAAAGACATCTACGTCAACAACTGGCTCAGGGAAAAGGGCTACCTCAAGGTCAGGGAAGGGCAGGACGCCGTGAAGGCCGGAGCCGTTTCCCCCTGGAAACTTAAGGTCATCGCGCTGATGGAAAGCCTGGGCTTGTGGAACCTTTACCTGAAATTCAGGCGCGCCCAGCTGGAAAAGGCGGGGGAAGCGTCCGGGGGAGGCGCGGAGACCGTCCGTTCCGCCACGGCTCTTTCCGCCGTGGACTGGACCGGGACCAAGGCTTATTTCTCCTCCATGTCCGCCCGTTCCCTGCGGCTCAACCTGGAAGGCAGGGAGCGTCTGGGACAGGTGAAGAAGGAGGACTACGCGGAGGTGCGGGACAGGATCGCCCGGGAGCTTTTGGAACTGGAGGACGAGGACGGCACGAAAGTGATATCCAGAGTCTTCAAGCCACAGGAAGTTTTCCGGGGGCCTTGCGCCGCCAACGCCTGCGACCTTTATCTTGAGCCCGCGCCGGGCTACTCTTTCAACCAGGGCTTCGCGGAGAAGACCGTCATGCCCAGCACCCAGCACGGCCAGCCCCGCTCCGGCGACCACCGGCAGTACGGAGTCTTCATGCTCCAGGGCCCGCGGATCAGGCAGGGTCTTGAGATGGACGCGGAAATAATCGACGTCACGCCCACCATGCTGGCCCTAATGGGCATTCCGCTCTCCGACGATCTGGACGGCCGTCCGCTCACGGAAGCCATGCTTCCCGAGCACCTGGAGGCCTATCCCGTGCGGCGCTACAAGGAAGCCCCCTACGGCGCCCGGGAGGAGCGGAGCGAGGAGGACGAGGAAAAACTTCAGGAACGTCTGAGGGACTTGGGCTATCTTTGATCTATGCGGCGGGCGCTTTCCAGTTTCCGGGCCCTTTTCCTGGGCCTGCTTTTTTTCTCCGCCCCGCGGCTCGCGGCCGAGGAGGTGCTCTGGCCGGTCTACGGCAACTATACCCTGACCAGCGTCAGGGATCTTTCCGTGGCCCTGGCCAATGACAAGCGCGTGAATCTCTGGAACAGGATCGCCCTTCTGGAGAAGGGGGCGCGGAGCGAGAAGGCCAAGGTGGACAAGGTCCTGGCGGCGGAGGAGAAGATCGACGCCCTCTGGGCCAAGACGCTTCTAGGCCTGAAAAACAAGGACGTTTCCAGGATCAGGGAAGCGGCCGCGCAGTACGCGAATCTGCGCGCGGCCTATCCGGAATACATGCCCCAGCGCAGATCCTTCGCGACATTGGCCCGGGTCCACGCGGCTTTGCGCTCCTCCCTGGATCCCCTGGAGAGGAACGCCGCGGACAACTGGCTCATCAGCCGCGCCAGCAGCCGGGAGCCGGACGTGGACGAGAAGTCCGCGGAGGCCCTGAGCGCGGCCTACCAGGTCTTCGCGGGCGTGGCCGCCGGAAGGATGGACGTCTCCACCCAGGGCAAGGCGGGCTTGAAAAGATTTTTGGCGGGCCTGAACAGGGATGCTATGCCGTCCGCCGTGGAAGCGGGCGTCAGCCTCTCCCTTCTGGAGAACGTCTGCCTGGCGGCGGAAGTTTTCGCCGGCGGCTCCGACGACCTTTTCAAATTCACGGGAAATTTCAGCAAAGGCCAGGACGCGGCCATAAGGGCCTGGGCTCTGAAATTGGCTGAGCTGAAGGATCCCCTCGACATTCTGCCGGGCCGCGGCTGGGAGAAAGACGCGCTCTTTTCCCCCGCGGCCTGCTTTATCCTGGCCTGCCGCTACAACCTCGCCCTCTGCGACCTGGAAAAGGCGGCCAACGCCGATCCCTGCGCGGCGGCCTTCTATTACACCAGGGCCTTCCGCGCGGCGCCCCTGGGCGAGCTGCCCCTCATATCCGCCCCCCTGGGCACGGGCTGGCTGGTGGCCCGCTCCCGGGTGCGGAAAGGTCTGGAGGCGCGCTACGCCAGGCTCATCACCGTTAGCGGCGGGCGCTTCGGCGACCTGCTGGCGTTGGATGTGAACGGCGGCGAGCGAAGACTGACGGGCCGCGCGAGCCAGCAGGACGGAAGCAGCGAGATAGGCCGGGACTATTTCACCCACACCCTCGCTTCCTCCACCGTGGCCGTGGACCACGGGAAGCAAAAAGCCGCCGCCGCCAGGATCCTGGCCGCCGAGAGCCGCCAGGGCCTGACATTCCTGGACCTGGACGGACGCGGGGCCTACGACAAAATGAAGGTCTACCGCAGGACGGTCTTCATGACCGACGCCTATTTCCTGGACGTCTTCACCCTCGCCTCGGATGAGCCCTTCATCGCGGAATGGGTGATGGCCACGGAAAAGAGCGGGCCCCTGACCCTGAAGGGCACCACCGCGCCGGAAATGAGCTATGAGATAAAAGACATCGCCAAGAGTTTTCTGGGCTCCGCCTGGCGGGAGAAAGCCTACCACCTTCTGGAAGACGTGTCCTCCCAGCTGGCCTCCGCCCAGTGGAGCTGCGACCACGGCAACGGGCTGAAGACCATCATGCTGGGGCAGAACGGCACCAGGGTCCTGACCGCCGGCGCCGGGGGAGCGCTCCTGAGGACAGGGGAGATAACCCACTACAGGACCACCGACCAGAGTCTGCTCATAGCCAGGCGCCAGAACGTCAAGGAGACCCGCTTCGCGGCATTGCACGAGATCTACAGTGACGCGCCCAAGGTCAGAAGTTTCATGCGCCTGGAAGTGGAGGGGGACGCCCTGGTCTTCGAGATAATCTACGGCGACTATCTGGACTACGTCGTTTTGAATTTCTCCGGGCAGCCCATCGATTTCAACATTTCCGCCCGCAAGATCGTCAAGGCGGGCGCCGGACCCTACGCGTTCCTGAGGCTGCACCGGGAGCAGGGGATACCGCTGCAGGACCTGAACGCCGAGCTTGTCATTACCGAGGAATGAGGCCTCCGGCCGGCTTTTTTCACGGGCTCCGCTTTTAACGGCGGAGCCCTTTTTTTCCGTTGCTTTTTGCTATAATAAATAATTAAACAAGAAAAATTAACCAATGATGAAAAAGACAGCCTTTCTGACAACGCTTCTCTTAGCCTCGGCGCTTCTGGCGGACCCCGGCCTCATCCGGCTCCGGAACGCCGCGGTCGACTCCCGCGCGCCGCGGATCCAAAGCGCCGGCCCGGCGGCCCAAGCGACCTCCGCCGGGGAGTACCAGTACCTGGTCCAGCCCGAGAAGAATTTCACGAACAAGGAGCGCGCGGATCTCGAGGAAGCGGGCGTCGCTTTCATCGGCTCCGTTCCCCCCAACGCCTACGTAGTCCTCGCTACGCCGGAAAATTTGAAAAGCCTGGAAGGGAAGCACCGTTTGCTTTACGTCGGCGAATATCTTCCGGAATACAAGAACGGCGTTCCCACGGGCAGATTTTTCAGCGCGGGAAGCGAGATCAAACTGAACGTTATTCTGGCGGGCCCGGACTGCGCGGCGGATTTCCTGTCCTTCCTCAAGGCGGAAGGCGCGAAGGATGTTTCTTTGATCTGCGAGCGTCCTCCCATCGTAAGAACGGTCTGCGGCGTCGAGCTTGTGGACAAGCTCATCCTCCGTTCCGACGTTTTCAGCGTGGAGGAGGAAGTTGAGGCGAAGATCTTGAACAACGCCGCCAGGAGCGAAGCGGTCATGAACGTCGACGCGATGAACACCCTGGGCTACACCGGAAAAGGGATCATGGTCTGCGTCGCGGACACCGGTCTTGACAGCGGAGATCCAAGTGACATTCATCCGGACTTCCAAGACAAGAACGTGATAGGCGTCGTCGCTTCCAAAAACACCGAAAGGACTGATTGGCGCGATCTCAACGGGCACGGCAC
>DBWD01000048.1 GCA_002308555.1 bacterium UBP3_UBA1247 | reverse complement strand
ATGACGAACATGATGATCATGCCGTAAATGGTCTGGGAAAGAGGAGCGCCGGCGAAGACCGTCAGCTGGAAGCTGGCGGGCTTGTTTTGCATGTAGCTGCGCTTCCAGGCTCCCACGGCGCCCTGTCCGGCGGCGCCGGTCCCGAGAGCGGAACCCATGCCGGCGAAGCCAACGGCGCAGAGGGCGCCAGCGTACATCAGAGCGGTTTGCAGAAATTCGTTCATATTTGTTCTCCTTAGATTAATTAATTTTCTGTATTTTCAGCGAAGGGCTTGTAGGCCTTGCCCTCCCAGTTTATCTGCATATGGTTGGAAAATTCCAAAGTGTTCAGCCTGAGCCCGTGGACCAGGACGCTCATGGCGCCGAGGGCGATGTTGAGCACGTGGCCTATTATTATGACCAGCGCCCCGCAGAGTCCGAAGACCACTAGTTTCCAGCCCGTCTGCCCCTCGTAGAGCATGGCGCCCATGGAGTTGAAGCAGGTGGCGATGTAAGTTCCGGAGAGCCCCACCGCGAAAAGGCGGATGTAAGAGAGGACGTCCACGAAACTGTTGATGAAGTTGAAGGGCGTGTACAAGACATCGCCCACCGAACCCCAGTTCACGCTGAAGAGCAGGATCAGCACCGCGCCGATCACGCCGCCGGAGTAGCACCAGACCGGGAAGGACTGGAAGGAGGCGTGCTCCACGAAGGGGAAGGTGTCCCCCACGATCATGGTGACGATGGCGAAGAAATTGCAGGTGATGAAGAACATCCAGCCCAGGTTGCCCAGGGCTTCCCTGACCGATCCGGCGATGATGGCGCGCCATATCCTGGCGCCCGCCAGATGCGTAAGGGCGATGGCGAAGCAGAACCACTGGACGCAGAGCATGCTCTTCTCCCCTCTCAGGCACGGGAGCCCCTGCATGAAGGGCGGCAGAAGTTCCTTGCTGATGCCGAAGAAGGCGCCGTTCAGAAGGCCCCATATCACCGTGCCGGTGCTGAGGATCAGCAGGAAGATGATGGCAGGCTGGGCGGCCCTGGCCTTCACCTTGATCTTCAAAATTATCGCGGCGATCAGATAGATGAGGCCGTAGCCCGCGTCGCCCACGATGATGCTGAAGAACAGCGTGAAGTAGATCATGACCGGAAGGGAGACGTCGCACTCGTTGTAGCCCGGCATGGCGTCGATGAAATCGAAGACCACCTTGACCGGCTTGAGCCAGCCCGGCAGATCCAGCAGCGTGGGCACGGCGGGATCGCTGCGGTCGGCTTTCTCGTACCACAGGCCCCAGCCCGCGCTCTTGGCGTGCTCGACAAGCTTCGGCATCTCGGGATCGGGAACGTAGCCTTCCAGATAGATGATCTTGCCCTCCACCGTGACGGAGTCGAAGGCGCTGGCGTAGGCGTAGCGCCTGTCCAGGTCTTTCAGATACTCCTCGAGCACGGGCATGGCGCCCCTGAGGGAATTGAGCTCCTCCCTGGCCTGGTCGGCCCTTCTCAGAAGGCCCTCCCGCTCAAGCCTGAGCTCCTTGGTGGATCTTTCGGGAAGCGAGACTTCCGGTATATCCAGGCTGAAATCCTCCTGGCCGACCAGCGCGAAGTTCACCTGGCCCTTGCTTTCGGAGATCACCTTCTTGACCACGCCCAGGGGCGTCTCGGGCTCCTGATCCTTCTGGCACTGGTAGAGTTTGACTATGACGCCGTTCTTCCTCAGTTCGGAGACAAGCTCCGGATCGACTTCGCCCCAGCATTCCAGCGCGGAAAGCTGGTTCGCTATCTTCTGGGAAGCCTCGGTATCCTGGGAGATCTCCTCGGTGAGTTTCTGGACTTTCTGGATGACCAGCTCGGCGGGCAGCCCGGGATCCTTGTTCGTCTTCGGGCAGTTCAGAAGCGTGTTCATGACGCTCTGGAGCGTCTTGATCTTTTCTGAGACGACTTCCTTGGAATGTCGCTCGCCCTTGTCCTTGACGGTGACGTGCAGGACGCCCAGGCGTCTCAGTTCGCCCAGAAGGGCCGCTTCCTCGGAAGCGACGGAAAGGACCGCGACTTTCTGCATATCGACTATCATGCGCTCAGCCCTCCTTTCTGCGTGCTTTTCTTCTTGGCGATCTTGCCTCTCACCACGGCGCTGGCCTGCTGGTCGCCGATGAAGATCTGGATCTTCCTGATGTTCGATTTGCATTCCGGGATCTTGACCTTGTCGAAAAGGTTGATCCTCTGGACCGTCACGCGCATCTCGGCGTTGATGAGGCGCTGCTGCTCGGAGAGCACCCTGTCCTGGGCCTGCAGGCTGGCCAGATCCTTGACGGCGGCGACGCCGAAATCGACCCAGGCGGGATAGTTCATGAGATCGTAGTCGCGGGTCTCGAATTCCGTCGCCTCATACAGCGGAATGGGTACGCCCGCGATGTTGCCCTCCTTGATCTTCACGGCCTTCACCCGGACTAGGGAAGGCAGGTCCACCGGCTCTGAGAAAAGCGCGACCCATTCGTTCAGGTCTTTCCTGAGGCTTTCCTCCATCCCGGTGATCTCGGCGCGCTCCTTCTCTATGCGCCTCACTTCCGCCACCAGTTGTTCTTTTTTCAGCTCCAGGGTGGGCAGGAAGCGGCGGTAGCGGGAGAGCGCGTCGCGTTCGCTCTTGAGGGCGGATTTGGAAAATTTAAGCTTGGCCATTTTTACTTAGCGGGCCAGTACTTGGCTATGAGTTCCGGTTTAAGGCTGATCTCGGTCTTCTCGAAACATTCGCCGAGGATCTGCCAGCAGAGATCCAGCGCGCCTTCCAGGGGAATGTTGACGGAAAGATCCATCAGTTTGTCCTCGAAAAGCTTGCCGTATTTCAGAAGTTTCAGGTCCCAGGCGCTCATCAAAAAGCCCATGGACTGTTTCTCCTGAGTCTCGCGGCACTGGGCGTAGAGCTGGATCATGGTGTTCATGATGGCGCGGTGGTCGTCCCTGGTCTTGTTGTTGACCTGCTGTTTCAGACGGGA
>DBWD01000111.1:6881-7039 GCA_002308555.1 bacterium UBP3_UBA1247 | reverse complement strand
GCCGGCGTGCCCATTCTGCAGGCTCTTGACATCGTGAAAGACGCCGTGGGCAACCTGGTGGTCGCGAAAGTCATCAACAACGTCCACGCCTCCATCAAGGAGGGCGGTTCCGTGACCGAGCCTCTGGCCGAGTCCGGCATCTTCGACGGCATGGTGAC
>DBWD01000111.1:5024-6734 GCA_002308555.1 bacterium UBP3_UBA1247 | reverse complement strand
CCGATGACCGCCATGTTGAAAGGCGTGGGCGGCGTATAACGGAAATACGGCGAAAATCAAAGCGGCCGCCTTATTGGGCGGTCGCTTTTTTTGAAAAGAAGGAGACACATGGCTAAGATCGAGATGAAGACTCCGCTGGTGGAGATGGACGGCGACGAGATGACCAGGGTGCTGTGGCGCCTCATCAAGGACATCCTCATTCTTCCTTACGTGGACCTCAAGACGGAATACTACGACCTGGGGCTGGAAAACCGCGAGAAGACCAAAGACGAGGTGACGGTGCAGGCGGCGCTGGCCAACAAGAAGCACGGCGTGGCCGTGAAGTGCGCCACCATAACGCCCAACGCCGCCAGGGTCAAGGAATATTCCCTGACGGAGATGTGGAAGTCGCCCAACGGCACCATCAGGGCCATCTTGGACGGCACGGTCTTCCGGACGCCCATCCTGGTCAAGGGGGTCGTTCCCTATATCCCCAGCTGGAAAAAGCCCATCACCATCGCCCGCCACGCCTACGGCGACATCTACAAGAACAGCGAGATGACCACCGGGGCGGGGGACAAGGCGGAGCTGGTGGTGACTTCCCCGGACGGGAAGGAAACGAGGCAGCTCATCCACAAGTTCGACGGCCCGGGGATCATCCAGGGCGTCCACAACACCGACCGCTCCATCAGAAGCTTCGCCAAGACCTGCTTCAACTTCGCTTTGGACAGGAAGCAGGACCTGTGGTTCGCCGCCAAGGACACCATCTCCAAGAAATACGACCACCGCTTCAAGGACATCTTCCAGGAGATCTTCGAGGGGGAGGGCTATAAGGAAAAATTCGCGGAGAATGGCCTGGAGTTCTTCTACACCCTCATCGACGACGCGGTGGCCAGGGTGGTGCGCTCCGAGGGCGGCTTCATCTGGGCCTGCAAGAATTACGACGGCGACGTGTTCTCCGATTTCATCGCCACGGCTTTCGGCAGCCTGGCCATGATGACTTCCGTCCTGGTCTCGCCGGACGGCGCTTACGAGTACGAGGCGGCCCACGGCACGGTCCAGCGCCATTACTACCGCTACCTGAAGGGGGAGGAGACTTCCACCAACTCCGTGGCCACCATTTTCGCCTGGACCGGCGCCCTGAGGAAAAGGGGAGAGCTGGACCGGAACAAAGAGCTGGCGGATTTCGCCGACAGGCTTGAGCGGGCGACCGTCGCGACCATCGAAAGCGGCAGGATGACCAAGGATCTGGCCCTGGTCTCGACCCTGAAGGAAAAGACGCCCCTGAACTCGGAAGAGTTCCTGCTGGCCATTAAAGAGGCCCTTTGAGTCCGGAAGGCCCGGAAACAAAGGGCTCCGAGGTTGCCCGGGGGCCGTATTGACTTTAAAAAGCCCATTTGGTAACATTATTGAACCTAATTTGGGAAGAAAACATGCGATTTATCGTAGTACTTTTGGTTTTGACCATCCTAGGTATCTTCGCGATCCTTTCCTTCCAGCCCGTCAGTTTGGAACTGAGGGAGCTCGAGAAAACGGAGCGCCAGAAGACCGAAGAGGCCGAGGCTTTGAGAAAAGAAAATGAGAAGCTGAAAAACGAGCTGCATCTTTTGAAGCACAACAAATTCTATCTCGAAAAGTTCGCCCGGGAAAACTTCGGATTAAGCAAAACCAACGAATTGATCTTTAAATTTGAATAGCGTGATCGCGGGGTAGAGCAGTCCGGTAGCTCGT
>DBWD01000111.1:0-4934 GCA_002308555.1 bacterium UBP3_UBA1247 | reverse complement strand
ACCAATCTTTCGGCGGTCTTCTGACCGCCGATTTTTTTTGCCGGCGCGCGGCGCGCGCTCGCCTTGACACTGTCTTCTCATTTCCATAAAATAATAAATAATGAAATACGGTAATTCACACTTCAGCAACATGCTTCGCGGGGAAAGGACCGCGGAGAAGCTTGTCCGGCTCTACTCGCTCCTGAAAAGCGACGACAGGCTGGCTATCCTGATGTACGGCGAGCCCGATCCGGACTCCCTGGCCTCCGCCTGGGCCCTTATGGAGCTCCTGAAGGGGAGGCTGGGCGAGTGCGTCATCATCTCCCTGGAGCATATCAAAAGGCAGCAGAACCAGATATTTGCCAGGAAACTCAAGATCCCGTTCCAGATCCAGCACGAGGTGGAGTGGGGGAAGTACACCAAGTTCGCCCTGGTGGACGCCCAGCCTGACTTTTTCAAGCCGCCCCTGCCCATTTCCTTCGACATCATCATAGACCACCACCCCAAGAAGGGGAACTATCCCTTCAAGTTTTCCGACATCCGGCCGCGCTACGGCTCCACCGCCACGATCCTGCTGGAATATCTCGTTACGGCGCAGAAACCTTTGGGGAAGAAGCTGGCCACGGCTCTCTGCTACGGGCTGAACACCGACACCGACGACCTGGTGAGGGGCGTTTCCCCCCAGGACGTGGCGGCTCTGGGGCTTCTGAAGCCCCGCACGGACACAACTTTGCTGCATTCCCTGGAGCTGGCTGAGATCCCCCGGGCCTACGCCCCTTATTTCACCGAGGCGCTCAAGCGTTCCCAGACCGGGCTGTGCCCGATCGTCTGCTTTTCCAAGATACCTTCCCCGGACGTCTGCGTGCACATCGCGGACTTCCTCTCCCAGTTCACCTCCATGAAATGGGTGGCGGTGGGAGGATTGTGCGGGCCCACGCTGCACGTGGTGCTGCGGGAGAGCGCCATCGGGGCGGACGTGGGCAAGATCGCCCGGGTGCGGCTGGCCCATCTTGGCAGCGCCGGCGGCCACAAGGGTAAATCCCGGGCGGCCATCCCCCGGGAAGTTGTGGAGGAGGCCCTGGGCAAGGATCCCTCGGACGAGGCCCTGACCGAATGGCTCACGCAGATCCTCAGGAAAAGCAAGGCTAAGAAAAATCTAAAAGGCTAAATACATTAAGGAGAATTATGGCAAATCGCGGACTGATCGTCGTGGAATCGCCTTCCAAAATCAAGACCATCCATCAGATCGTGGGCAACAAATACGTTATCAAGGCCACGGTGGGGCATATCATGGAAATGCCGAAATCCCGCCTGGGGGTGGACGTTGACGAAGGCTTCAAGGTGACCTTGAAACCCATCAAGGGCAAGAGCAACGTCATCAGCGACCTTAAGAAAGCCGCCCAGGAAGCGGGGGAAGTTTACCTGGCCACCGACCCGGATAGGGAAGGGGAGGCCATCGCCGAGCACGTCTGCGGCATTCTGCCCCGCACCAAGAGGATCCACCGCATAATGTTCAACGCCATCACTCCCTCGGAGATCAACCACGCCCTGGGCAACCCCACCACCATCAATCTGAAAAGGGTGGACGCCCAGAAGGCCCGCCGGGCCATCGACCGCCTCATCGGCTACCTGCTTTCCCCGGAGGCCTCCTTCTACATGGGCGAGAAAAACTTCTCCGTGGGACGCGTCCAGAGCCCGGCCGTGGGCCTGATCGTGGAAAGGGAGAGGGAGATCGCCAATTTCAAGCCGACGCCCTACTGGATCATCAAGGCCGATTACGAGAGCCAGGGCCAGAAGTTCACCGCCCAGCTCAAGAAGGGCAGGCTGGAGGACGAGGCAGAGGCGCAGAACATCTTCGCGCTGCTGCAGGCGGCCCGCAAGCACGTGGTGAAAAGCGTGGAAACTTCCGAGGTCACGCGCAATCCCATGCCGCCCTTCATCACCTCCACCTTCCAGCGGGCGGCTTTCCGGGCTTACCACTTCAATCCCAATACGGCCATGGAGCTGGCCCAGACCCTTTACCAGGGCGTGGAGATCAAAGGAAAGCAGGTGGCTTTGATCACCTACATGCGCACGGACTCCACCAGGATCTCCAAAGAGGGCATGGACATGGCCCAGAAGCAGATCGAAAAGCAGTTCGGCGAGAAATATTACCAGCGCCGCTTCTACAAGAGCAAGAAGGGCGCCCAGGACGCCCACGAAGCCATCCGCCCGGCCCATCCGGAGATCACGCCGGAATCCGTCAAGGAATATTTGAGCGAGCCCTGCTACAAGATCTACTCCCTCATCTACAAGCGCTGGCTGGCCAGCCAGATGCAGCCCGCGGTCTACGACAAGACCAAGGCCCTCATCGACTCCGACGGCGTGGAGATGGAAGCGGAGGGAAAAGTTTTGAAATTCGAAGGCTTCCTCAAGGCTTACGGCTACGACCTCAGCGAGGACGAATCCGAGGACCAGGATTCCGCCAGCCTGCCGCCCTTAAAGGAAAACGACGAGCCGGCCATGCTCGAGGCTTTCTGCGAGCGCAAGGAGACCCAGCCGCCGCCGCGCTACAACAGCGGCTCCCTGGTGGAAAAGCTTGAGAAGCTCAACATCGGGCGCCCCTCCACCTACGCCACCATCGTGGACAAGATCCAGGAAAGGCAGTACGTCGAGGAGCTCAAGCCCAAGCGCGAGTTCAAGCCCACCGAAAGGGGCTTCAGGCTCTACGATTACTTGAAGGAGAAGCGGCCCCTGGTCATGAACTACGACTACACCGCCGACCTGGAAAAGGATCTGGACGAGATCGAGGAGGGCGAGAAAGACTACCTGACCGTGATGGAGAAGCTCTTCGAGCCCCTGAAGGAAGTCTGGTCCAACCAGTCCGGATTCGCCGTCTCCAAGCCCACCGTGAAGCAGATGGACATGGCCAAGCGGCTGGCCGCGGCCTGCAAAAAGGAGATCCCGGAAAGCGCGCTGGTGAACGCCAAGGAGCTTTCCAAATGGATCGACGAGACCAAGGAGGCGGGCGGCGCGGCCCTGGTCCTTCCGCCCAGCGCGAAGCAGCTGGCCTACGCCGAGAAGCTTTCCCAGGACACGGGCCTGCCCATCACCGAGGAAATGCGCCAGAGCGCCGAGAAGATCTCCAGCTTCATCGACACCGCCTCCAAGATATTGGAGCACAACCTCAAGATGGCCATGCGCCCCATCAAGATAAAATTCATCGCCGACGACGAGCAGCACACCAAGGAATTCGGCGTCCTTAACATCGTGGGAATAATCGACGAGAAGGACAAGAAGGCCGTGGGCCTGAAGACCGGCGCCAACGCGGTGACCTGGATCCCCAGGAGCCAGATCAGCCTTCTGGAGGACGACGCGCTCACGCTGAAGAGCGAATGGGCGGTGGGCATGTTCATCGAGAAGAAGCCCCAGCCCTCCCGCTTCGGCAAGGGCAAGGCGGGCGCCGCGAAGAAGGGCGCGAAGAAAGCCGCCCCCAATAAGGGCGCGGCCTCCGCGGAAAAGGCGGAGGGCAAGGCGAAGGCCGCCAAAAAGCCCGCCGCGAAAAAGGCCGCCCCGAAGGCCAAGCCTAAGAAAGACTGATGGAAATGACGGAAGCGAACAACATCAGGGCGGAACGCTACGAGAGGACGAGGAATCTTTTTTTCCTCGCCGACCAGGTCCTGCTGGCGGTTTTCCTCTGCGCGCTTCTCTGGGGCGGTGAGAACTGCCTGGCCCTGCGGGCCTGGCGCGGCGCGCAGGATCTGTGCCGCGGCAATTTCTGGCTCTCCACGCTTCTGTTCGCGCTGGGCTTCGAGTTTCTGTACCTCCTGTTTTCCTTTCCCTACGAGTGCCTCAAGGATTACCG
This sequence comes from bacterium UBP3_UBA1247, assembly GCA_002308555.1. The sequence goes on along the minus strand of DBWD01000111.1, from coordinate 1,111 downwards.
GGTGGAGAAAAGTTTCGAGCTTAGCAACCAGACCTTCGGCGGCTGGTTCGCGGATTTTCTGAAGAGCTCGCTGCTTTCCGTCGTCCTGCTTTCCTGCGCTTTCCTTTTCTGCTACGCCTCCATGCGCTTTTTCGGGAAACAGTGGTACCTGGCGGCGGGCGCCGGCTGGATCCTGCTGCAGATCGTTCTGGGCATGCTTTTCCCAGTGCTCATCCTCCCGCTCTTCTACAAGAGCCAGGAGCTGACCGACCATCCCTGCCGGGAGGATCTTCTGAAGCTCATCGAATCAGCCGGGCTCAAGATCACCGGCCTGTACAGGCTGGACATGTCGGAGAAGACCAAGAAGGCCAACGCCATGCTCTGCGGGCTGGGCGCCACCAGGAGGGTCATGCTCTCCGACGCGCTTTTGGAATACGCTCCCGCCGAGATCGTGGCCATCATGGCCCATGAGATCGGCCATTACAAGAAACGACACATCTGGAAGCTGGCGGCTTTGCACACGGTGCTGATCGTCCTGGGGCTCTTTCTGCTTTCCCAGATTCTCATCTGGTACTGCGGCAAATACGGCCTGAGCCTCGAGGAGGCCGGGACGATCCCGGTCTTCGCGGCGGTCTTCGCGCTCTGGCAGCTTCTGACCATGCCGCTTACCAACGGCTTNNCCCGCCGCTGCGAATACGAGGCCGACGCTTTCGCTTTGGAGAACGCGGACAACCTGGCTTTCGCCTCCGCCCTGCGGCGCCTGGCGGAGGAGAATCTCTCTGTCTTGGAAGTTCCGCGCTTCGTGGAAATATTTTTATACAGCCATCCCGCCGTGGGCAAACGCGTGGCGATGGCGGAAAACTGGAAAGGAAAATTATGAACGAGATCCAATCCCTCAGAGGAACAGTCGATATTCTCCCGCCCCAGAGCGCCCTCTGGACCGANNGTGGAGCGCAAGGTGGCCGAGCACTTCGAGCGCTACGGCTACGAAATGATCAGGACGCCCATCATCGAGCAGAGCGAGCTTTTCATGCGCTCCATCGGCGAGGACACCGACATCGTGGAAAAGGAGATGTACACTTTCTCCGACCGCAAGGGGAGAAGCGTCACCCTGCGCCCGGAAGGCACGGCC
>DBWD01000051.1:3835-4002 GCA_002308555.1 bacterium UBP3_UBA1247 | reverse complement strand
GATTCCCAGTCGTCCTCCTCGAAGCGTAGGTCATGGATCCTGGGGTCAATGCCGATGGCTTCCAGGCTCTTCAGGTAAACTTCCTGCGCGTTGACGGGAGAGGGCTTGATGATGGCCTGGAACTGGTGGTGCTGGTAAAGCCTGTTGGGGTTGTCGCCGTAGCGGCC
>DBWD01000051.1:2675-3813 GCA_002308555.1 bacterium UBP3_UBA1247 | reverse complement strand
GCGACCTTCCAGGGGTCGGGCCCCTGGACGCCGAAGAAGGTGCAGGGGTGAAAAGTGCCCGCGCCCACCTCGTGGTCGTAGGGCTGCACGATGACGCAGCCCTGTTCGCTCCAGTATTGCTGCAGGCGGAAAATGATCTCCTGCAGCGTGGGAGCGCCGGAATTAAGCTCAGACATTAGGCTGTTCCTTAAGCAATGATTTCCTGTTCAGGTCCGCGCGGGCCGCCGACGCCTTTCGGGTTGGGGCCGTATTCGTTGTCGCCGGGGTCGCTGTCGATCAGGAAGAAGATGATGAGGATGATGTGGCCGATGAACGGGAGCAGCACGAGAAGCAGCCACCAGCCCGTGCGGCCGGTGTCATGCAGCCTTCTGACGGCCACTGTGATGCCGGGGATGAAGAGCACGATCCAGGCGATGAGGTCCACGATGGGGATGCAAGAGAGGACGAAGGCCAAGAGAACGAAAAACCAGTACTCGCTGCGGCGGGCTCTGCCGTCCAGGACCCAATATTTGTCCCAAGCGCTTTTGATTGCTTCGGTGAAAGTCATGGTGATCTCCTTATAAGTTTAGTTAATTATCTATTGATTATAGCATAAAAGGGCTGTCCGGCGGGAGGAACTCTTGAAGGCCCCGGAAGCGGGCTCCGGAGGGGGCGGTCAGGGCGGCCGGCCGGGCGGTTGAATGATGAAAGGGAAACAGTTTACTTTTTAATTGTTTTTTAGTATCATAAGAAAATGGTATATTTTTAAATCGGAAAATGAACTTAAAAATATCATGAAGTATTACGATTTCCTAGAGGATTACAGAAGAGACCCTTCGGCCAAGCCCTTCAACTTCGCCGTCGACCAGGTGGACGGACTGGCCGCGCGCCAGCCTGAGAAACTGGCCATGATCTGGCTTGACGAATCGGGCGAGGAAAGGCGTCTGACCTATTCCTATTTTTCCAAGGAATCCAACAAGGCCGCCAACGTCCTGAGGGACCTGGGCGTCAGGGAGGGCGACATCATCGTCCTCATGATGACCCGCCGCCCGGAGTGGTGGATCTGCGCCCTGGCCACCATGAAGCTGGGCGCCATACTGATCCCCGTCTCCTCCAAGCTGACGCCCTACGACATCCGCTACCGCAGCGGCATGACGCC
>DBWD01000051.1:1806-2636 GCA_002308555.1 bacterium UBP3_UBA1247 | reverse complement strand
TGAGCTACGTGCACCTTTACCTGACCTACGACGGCGGCAACGAGAAATGGAAGAACATGGGCGAGCTTTGCGCCGCCGCCGGCGAGGAGCTCAAGGACCCCGCCAGGACCACCACGGAATCGCCCATGATCATGTACTTCACCTCGGGCACTTCCGGCCTNNCCGAAAATGGTGAGGCACAATTATCTCTACGCCTGGGCGCACCTGGCCACCAGCGAGCTGTGGCATCAGGAAACGCCCGACTCCCTGCAGTGGACCATCACCGACACGGGCTGGGGCAAGCTCTGCTGGGGCGCCTTCATCGCCCAGTGGATGGCGGAATCCTGCATCTTCGTCTACGAGTACAAGGGACATTTCGACGGCAAGGACATCCTGCGCCTCATCGAGAAATATCACATCACCAATTTCTGCGCGCCTCCCACGGTCTACCGCCTGCTCATCGTGGAGGACATCAAGAAGTACGACATCTCCTCCCTGCGCGTGACCACCGCGGCGGGCGAGGCCCTGAGCATCCCCGACGCCCAGAAATTCAAGGAAATGACGGGCCTGGACATCCACGAGGGCTACGGCCAGACCGAGACCACCATTCTTCTGGGCAACCTGCCCGGGCAGTACGTCCGGAACGGCTCCCTAGGCAAGGCCATCCCCGGTCTTGACGTGGACATCGTGGACGACAACGGCAACCGCCTGGGCCCCGGCAAAGAGGGCAACATCGCGGTGTGCATGAACGGCCCCTGGCCTCCCGGACTTTTCCACGGCTACCTGAACGAGGAGGAGATGAACAGGGAAGTCTTCCACCACGGCTGGTACTTCACCCGCGACCTGGGCAT
>DBWD01000051.1:535-1696 GCA_002308555.1 bacterium UBP3_UBA1247 | reverse complement strand
CACAAGCTGCGCGGCAACGTGGTCAAGGCCTTCGTGCAGCTCCGCCCCGGCTTCGAGCCCTCCTTCCTGCTGGAAAAGGACATCCAGAGCTTCGTGAGAAAAAACACCGCTCCCTACATGTACCCTAGGCTCGTGGAATTCGTGAGCGATCTGCCCAAGACCACCAACGGCAAGAAGTGCCGCTGGAAAATGGTGGAGATCGAAAACAAAAAGCGGAATGGATAGCCTTGTCTTACACGCCTGCTGCGGCCCCTGCGCCAGTCACTGCTGCGTTTTTCTGCTGAAAGAAAACAAGCGCCCCCTGCTTTTTTATTCCAATTCCAACATCAGTCCCCGGGAAGAATTCGAGAAGCGCTGGGAGAATTTGAAAAAACTCGCCGACGCCCTTTCCCTCGAGGCTTATCGCGACGACTACGACCACGAGGCCTGGCTCGCTTTCGTGAAAGGCCACGAGAAGGATCCCGAAGGCGGCGAGCGCTGCCGCCTCTGCTTCACCTACAATCTGGGCAGGGCCAGGGCCTTCGCCCTGGAGCGCGGACTGGACTTCACAACCTCCCTCACCGTCAGCCCCCACAAGAATTCCAAAGTTATTTTCGAGGTGGGGAGATCCCTGGGCGGTTTCCTGGAATACGATTTCAAGAAACAGAACGGATTTCTGCGCAGCATAGAGCTGGCGAAGGAATTCGGGCTCTACCGCCAGAATTACTGCGGCTGCGAGTTTTCCCTGTCGCAAAGGGAGAAGGAATGAATGAAGTGGCCGGAAAAGCTTAAAACTCTTCCGATCTTCAGCCACCTTGACAGGGTGGCGGAAGGCTTGTCCGTTTCCAACCTGCTTCTCGAGGCCGCGCCCGGCGTGGGCAAGACCACCCTCGTTCCTTTGTCTTTGCTGGACGATCCCTTCGTCTCTAAGAAAATAATCATGCTGGAGCCCAGGAGACTGGCCGCCAGGGCCGCCTGCTCCATAATGTCCAGCTATCTCGGGGAGGAGCCGGGAGGCACGGTGGGCTACCGCACGAAGCTTGACACGAAGGTCTCGAAGGCCACGAAAATAGAGATCGTCACGGACGGCGTCTTCACCAGGATCATCCAGAACGATCCGGAATTGAGGGATTATTCCGTCGTCATTTTCGACGAGTTTCACGAACGCAGCCTGCAGAACGA
>DBWD01000051.1:0-503 GCA_002308555.1 bacterium UBP3_UBA1247 | reverse complement strand
CTGCTTCTGATGTCCGCCACGCCGGACCCCTCTTTTCTGGAGCGCTGCGGCGCTTTCAAGGCTCTCGGCGTTCCCGGAAAAATGTTTCCTGTCGAGATCGATTACCTGCCGCCCAATTACGGCGAAAGGCTGGAGGCCGCCGCGTCCCGGGCCGTGAAACGCCTGCTCAACGAAGCGGAGGGCGACGTGCTCGTTTTTCTTCCCGGGCTGGCTGAAATAGAAAATACCAGGAGGACGTTGGGAGACATCGGGGGAATTGAAGTTTTGACTCTGCACGGCTCTCTTAAAAAAGAAGAGCAGGACAGAGTCCTTTTCCCGGGAGAGGGGAGAAGGGTGATCCTCTCCAGCGCCATAGCGGAGAGCAGCCTGACCGTCCCCAACGTGCGCTGCGTGGTCGACAGCGGGCTCAGCCGCTTTTCCGTTTACGATCCGGTCTCCGCTTTCGAACGCTTGGAAACGCGTTCCTCGGATCTTGGCACGGTGACCCAGAGGACGGGCCGCGC
>DBWD01000113.1:4914-5397 GCA_002308555.1 bacterium UBP3_UBA1247 | reverse complement strand
GCCATCGGCAAGGCCGACCCGCTTTCCCTGAACGTCAACACTTTCGGCACCGGCAGGATCAGCGACAGGGAGATCGAAAAGCTCATCAAGGAAAACTTCGACCTCAGGCCCTCCGCCATCATCGAAAAGCTCGACCTGCTGCGGCCCATTTACCTGAACACGGCCAAATACGGTCACTTCGGCATCGAGAACAAAGGCTACACCTGGGAAAAGACCGACATGGCCGAAGTTCTCCGTAAAAAAGCCAANNCTGAAGTGAGGCAGCATGCGCAATCTTCTCATTATCCTGGCGGCGCTTTTCCTCTGCGCCTGCGCTGACAAATACGCCGTGACCTACGTGCTGGATCCCCCGGGCAACCTGGATCTCAGGAACAAGGTCACCGTCACGGTAAGGGATCTCATCGACCGCCGCCCCTCCCAGGAAAGAGTCGGGCCCGCCGAACCCCTGGACGGCGCCTTCTACAGCGAGGACGGCGTGCTGGA
>DBWD01000113.1:4679-4906 GCA_002308555.1 bacterium UBP3_UBA1247 | reverse complement strand
AGCAACGCCGGCCTGGACGTGGTGGATTCCGCCAACTACACCCCAGGCCAGGAAAGGACCGTCAGGGTGGCGGGAGAAATTTACCACGCTTTCGTGATGGCCGTGCCCGAATCCCCCGTGAGCGACGACAAGCTCTGGAAGAGGATGCGCTACACCGTCAGGGTGGCCGTCAGGGTCGACATGGTCGACACCCTGCAGGAGAAGCGCGTCATGGCCCGCAAGTACGA
>DBWD01000113.1:4036-4624 GCA_002308555.1 bacterium UBP3_UBA1247 | reverse complement strand
CTGGAAGCCGGCGACGCCTACTGCATGCAGCTTCTGAACGACGCAGTTAAAAAAGTTTTAGTCCAGGCCAGGCGCGACATCATCGTCCAGATGAGTCCCGACGCGGGCAATCTTCCCTCGTCCATAGAAGGCCTGGAGATGACGGACGAACTGTAAGTTGAAGATACTTTTCTGCCATAACTTTTATTCCCAGAGAGGCGGCGAAGATTCCGTAGCCCAGAAGGAGATGGAAATGCTTCGCCAGGCCGGTCACACGGTGGTGCCTTTTCTGAAGGACAGCGCCCTCATCGCCGATTATTCCCCCTGGAAAAAGCTCTGCGCTTTTTTCGGGGGTTTTTACAACTGGAAGACCGCCCATGAGCTGAGCGACATAATCGACAGGGAAAAGCCCGACGTGGCCCACGTCCACAACGTCTTCCCGCTCCTGTCGCCCACGGTCTACCTGGTATTGCACGTGAAGGGCGTGCCCATCGTCCAGACCGTTCACAATTTCCGCTTCTTCTGCCCCAACGGGCTGCTTTTCTGCCACGGCCGCCCCTGCGAGCGGAAGTTCGGCCAGACCATGCTGAAGTGCGTCTCCCGCCGCTG
>DBWD01000113.1:163-3931 GCA_002308555.1 bacterium UBP3_UBA1247 | reverse complement strand
CACGGTCTGCGCCAAGCCCAACGGCTCCGACGCCTCCCCGGATCCGGAAGCCAAATGCGAGGATTATTTCCTTTTCGTGGGCCGCTTCTCCCAGGAGAAGGGCGTCATGACCATGCTGAAGGCCGTGAGCGGACTTAACATCCCCGTGAAGATGATCGGCAACGGCCCCCTGGACGAGGAAGTGGCCGCCTACATGCGGGACAACCCCAACCCCAACGTGACCTTCCTGGGCTACCAGCCGCCGGACGTCTGCAACTATTACATGGCCAGGGCGCTGGTCACGGTCTTCCCCTCCGAGTGCTATGAGAACTGCCCCGTGACGGTCATCGACTCCCTCAGGCTCGGCACGCCGGTCCTGGCCTCCCGCATCGGCGGGCTGCCGGCCCTGCTGCCGCCCGGCGTCGGCTGGCTCTTCACCCCCGGCAACGTGGAGGAACTGAGGGAGCGGATCTCCGGCCTCTACGCCTCCAAGGAGGAAGTCAGGGCCATGCGGGCCCGGGTGGCCGAGTACGGCGAGAAAGAATTCTCCCGGGAGGCGAACTTGGCGCATCTTAAAGAGATCTACGACTACGTCATAGCCAGGAAGAAAGGGGAGAACCCGCTGCTTCTTTCCTGCATGCTGGACGACGAACTATGAAACAGTACCTGCTCGTCACCAACTTCTGCCCCTTCTACAGGATCAAGCTCTACAAGATCCTGAACGACGAGCTTAACCTGAAGATCCTCTTTTACTCCAGCGGCACGGAAAAATACTGGGAAGCCAGCAACGCCCAGGGCGAAAAGGAAGCCCAAAACATTTACCTTGCCGAGGACGGCGCCGGCAAGCTCACCATTCTCTGGCGCTACGTGAAAGTCCTTTTCTCCTCCGAGACGAAAGGCGTCATCCAGGGCTTCAACGGCGCGCCCTTCATTTTCCTGGGCTACCTCATAGCCAGGCTGAGAGGCATTCCCTACGGCATCTGGACCGGCCTCTGGTATCATCCCAGGACGCCCTTTCACACCTTCTTCCGCCCCCTCACGGACTTCATCTACCGCCACGCCGACTTCGCCGTCGTTTACGGTACCCACGTCAAAGCCTACCTCATAGGCAGAGGCATGAAGGAGGAGAGAATCTTCATCGCCCAGAACACCGCCGACAACGAGCTCTATTCCAAGCTCCCCACGGAAGAGGAAAAACAAGCCTTCAGGGAAAAATACGGGCTGAAGGAAAACGAGCCGGCTCTTCTCTACGTTGGCAGGTTCAGCGCCGAGAAAGGCCCCAAGGAGCTTCTGAAGGCTTTGAGCCTCATAAAAGATCCTCCCAAACTCATCATGATCGGCAAGGGCCCTGAAAAGGAATGGTGTGAGAATTTCGTGAAAGAGAAATCTCTCCCGGTCGCCTTCACCGGCTACGTGGCCAACGAGGAGCTTTATCATTACTACCACTCCATACCAATCGTCGTCATTCCCTCCGTGGACATGCCCGAACTTAAGGAAGCTTGGAGTCTGACCGTCAACGAGTGCATGAACCAGGGCTGCGTGGTCGTCGCCTCCGACGCCGTGGGCGCCGCGGCGGGCGGCCTGGTGGAGGACGGCAAGACCGGCTTCATCGTGCCTGAGAGAGACCCGGAAAAAATGGCCGCGGCCATAGAAACGCTCGTCAAGGACAAGGAGCTTCGGGAAACCCTGTCCCGGAACGCCAAAGCCAAGATCGCGAATTGGGATTACGACCACATGGCCGAGGGCTTCCGCCAGGCTGTGGCGCTCATGGAGGAGAAGAGCAAATGACGAAGATCAAAAGAGCCAACCTTTTCGGCGCCGAGCTGACCGTCACGACTTACGACGAACTTCTTCAGATCACCGACGAGCTCATAGCGAAAAAGCCCTCCGAGCCTTACCGCTACAACTTCTGCAACGTCCACGTGGTCATGATGACCCTGGAGAACCCCAAGCTTAAGGAAGCCGTCAACCATCCCAGGGCCCTTTCCGTCACCGACGGCATGCCCCTGGTCTGGGCCATCCGGAAACTTGGCAAGATCCCCATGGAGGACCGCGTCTACGGCCCCACCTTCTTCGAGAAGGCCCTGAAGCACCGGCCGGGCGAGCTGAAGCACTTCTTCTACGGCAGCACCGTGGAGACCGTGGAGGCGCTCATAATGAAAGCCAGGACCGAGATCCCGAACCTGAACGTGGCCGGCATCTACATCCCGCCCTTCGGCCCCCTGGCCGCGGAGGAAGAGAAAGCCCTGATAACCCAGATCAACGAGAGCGGCGCCGACATCCTCTGGGTCTGCCTTGGCGCCCCCAAGCAGGAGATCTTCATCGACAACATCGCCCCCAAGCTGAACGTCCCCATCATGGCGGCGGTTGGCGCGGCTTTCGCCTTCTACGCCGGCAAGACCTCCCAGGCTCCCAAATTCCTCCAGAAGATCGGCATGGAATGGTTCTACCGCCTCCTCATGGAACCCCGCCGTCTGTTCGTCCGCTACTTCAAGTACAACCCCTGGTATCTTTGGAAATTCGCCGCGGCGCGATTGTCCAAGCATACTCTTCCTCAGTCCGAAACTGAAATTTGACCGCCTTCATTTGCTATTTTGGTAAAATAGTAGAAGTGAATAATTAGTTTCGGTAATTACGGAGCAAACATATGAAAAAAGTTTTATTCTTCGGCCTTGCGATGCTTCTTTGCGTTAACGCGCTCTGCGACGAAGGCTGGTCGGATTATACCCGCTTTGACGGAAGACAGATAACGGAAGAGCCTATACTTTTAAGGCCTACCGATCCCATCACCTTCAGTTTCTCCTTGGTGGAAGGCGAACGCAAATCTCTCACTATCGATGTGTATGACAAGGATGATCCGGAAATAAACGCCAGGCTTTTCGCTGAAGCTGCAGTGGATCTTTTTGAAGGAGCGATTCCGTGGCATTACTTTGATGAACAATACAAAGATTTCCCCACCGACGACATATACATTCTTAAGAAAACGGTGGAAACGTATTCTGAGAAAAAAGTATTTGAACGCGCGGTAACGATCTTGCCAGAGCCGATGGCATTGCTTGCCTTGGCGTTCCTCGGAGCGCTTTTCCTTAGAAAACGCGCCAGACTTTTAGCCGTGGTCCTTATGATATCGATGTTGGCTGTTTCCAGCGCCAAAGCTGCTGATGGCAGCCTTGTCAGCCAAGTCCACTGTCGACAGAACTGGCCTTTCGACAGAAGTGTTTGCATTGACTTCACCCTCGATACCATGAGCCGCAAAACCTACGATGTCAAGTTTTACGGCTGTTTTGGTTATGACAGCCCGCTTTTTGATCTGGCGGAAAAAGGGACTTTAAGCAAAGAAGGAGCGGACGGGACAGTCGTAGGGGGAGGCAGCCATAGGACCTTGTGGACTCCGGATGAAAGCTTCTATGAAACCGTTCGTGAAGATTTGTTGATCAAAGTGGTGGCCACGGAGCAAACGCCTCCCGGGACAGGCCAGTATCTGGTCATCGACCTTTCCGGCGGACCCGAGGCAGCCACCTATCCCGTTAGCTATCTGGAAAGCGAGCCGGAAGGCGGCTGGACGGAAGAATACAAGACCACTAAGATGGTCCTGAAGCTCATCGGCCAGGGCACCTTCACCATGGGCAGCCCCGAGGGCGAGCTGGGCAAGAGCTACGACGAGACCGCCCACGAAGTGACTTTGACCAAGCCTTTCTTCGCCGGCGTCTTCGAAGTCACCCAGAAACAGTACGAGCTGGTCACCGGCACCACCCCCTCGCTTTTCCAGGGCGACGCCCGCCCGGTGGA
>DBWD01000113.1:0-141 GCA_002308555.1 bacterium UBP3_UBA1247 | reverse complement strand
TTCCTACGACATGATCCGCGGCGCCACGGAAGGCGGGAAGTGGCCTTCCTCCAATTCGGTGGACGAGGATTCCTTCCTGGGCATCCTGCGTTCCAAGACAAATCTTTCTTTCGACCTGCCCACGGAAGCCCAGTGGGAATA
>DBWD01000001.1:14829-14951 GCA_002308555.1 bacterium UBP3_UBA1247 | reverse complement strand
CTGGCCAGCTCCATGGTGGTGTAGCCCACCGTCTGGAAAATGAGGGCCACGCCGCCCCCGGGACAAAAGGAGACCATGGTCAGGGGGATCCGTTCACTGTTTTCCCTCGGCCTGACCATGAC